>NZ_JVEL01000359.1:0-3376 GCF_001076875.1 Serratia sp. 506_PEND | reverse complement strand
GCGAGTTTATCCGGGGCTGTAAATCCGGTGGTGGAACGACCGCCCTTTGCGGCTGCATTTACGACATCCTGCAGACGAAATACCCCCACGGAGAGCTGCTCAAAATGAACCAGCAGTACGGCTATATCCCGCCGGACTTTATGAACAACATGCTCAGCGCGGCGCAGCAGTGCCGTAAGTAATAAAGGCCGGGTGCACACAACGATACCGGTATGGAATATTCACCAACAAAAGGAGCCCGCTAATGGCGCTCGTCATTAAGTATTTCAGTATTGCTTTTGGCATCGCACTGGTTGTGGTGCTGTTTAACGTTATCAGCGCTACCGGCGAAATTCGTAGCTTTGGTCAGGGGATGGGGTACCTGTTCTGGATGACCCTGGGGCCCGGAGCCGGTATGACCATCGGCGCTTTCCTGCGCCAGTGGCTGATGCCCGATGCCATTTACACACGCGAAGGCATGACCGGATTACTCAAAGCCCGTCTGTTCTGGCTTGTGGGACCGCAGTGTATCGGCTGGCTGGCCGGACTGATAGCCGTTGGCAAACAACTGATGTAACGGTTAACAACGGTGCAAATAACGGATACCGAGAACAGGGCCACTTCTGGCCCTTTTATTTAAGGAACAAAAGATGAAAATACGATATGCCTCCGGCATCGCGAAATGGGGATGGTTGACACTTTTCTTCGTCATGCTGGCAAGCAAAGGTTATGCCGCAGCTCCACTTAAAACAGCCGTCCAGGCCATGCGCTGTCAGCCAGCCGGCACTGAAAACGGCTTCAACGGCACCTGCCCTTATCCGACAGACCTCTATAAATCCGATCCCCTTTACAAAAAGGATATGACGGCAAGTCTGAAAGAGGCCGGGCTCGCGGGGCTGTTAGGTGAAAACGCCACACTGGCCGGCCCGGAAAGTCCGCTTGAACCCATCACTATCGCAGGGGAAACCTGGCTGCAGGGGTCAGTATGCGAAACCAATAACTGTGGCGATCATTATCTCAATTGTAAGCACGCGGTGAACTCACATTGTTAATCCTTGTGCGACTCGGCACGCTTGAACCTCATGTTCACTACGCAGGTTCCCCCATGCCAAAATCTCGCCATACCCTCCAACAACAGCAGCAACATGTCGCCGACTGGCAATTCAGCGGCCTGTCCCGCACTCAGTACAGCCTGCAACACCATCTCAATGTCAAAACCTTTTGCAACTGGGTCGGCAAGTGGACCAAAATCCCAACGTCACCGGCCGCTGAACCCCCTTTTATTCCGGTGACTGTTGCCCCTGAAGAGGCACCGCTATCCCTCCCCAACATAGACCCGCATATGCCCGCCATTACCCTGAATTTAAAACGGTGCTCCATCACCTGCCAGCCCAGCCAGTTGCCGGCCATCATGGCGGAGCTCAACCTATGCTAATGCCTCATGCCATCTGGCTGGCCCGTGAGCCGACCGATATGCGCCGGGGTATTGATACCCTGACCCGGCTGGCCGATGAACACTTGCCCTCGCCCTTACCGCCGGGAACCGCGGTGGTTTTCTGCAACAAGGCACGCTCACGCATCAAAGTGTTGCAGTGGGACAAGCACGGCGTCTGGCTGTGCACCCGCCGGTTGCATCAGGGCCACTTCACCTGGCCCCGCCCCGGGGATACCGCCTGGCCGCTGACGGCAGAGCAGTTCGCCTGGCTGACCAAGGGGGTAGACTGGCAACAGGTTGAGGGGCTTGACCTGCCGGGCTGGGAAACCTGAGACGTTAAACGTTAACGTCATGATATGACGTGATTATCACCGTCCGTTATGTCAAGCTGCTGATATGGATATCGACGCGCTGTTTACCACACAAGATCCCCATGAGTTACGTGTCCGGGCTCTGGCCCTGCTCGAAGCTCAGGCTCACTACATCCAGGCCCTGGAAGACGCGCTGAAGGCCGGCCGTCGCTGGCGCTTCGGCCGCAAGAGTGAAGCCTTCCAGGGCGAACAGCGGAGCCTGGCGGAAGAGGATGTCGATGCCGACACCGCCGACCTGGAACAGCAGTTGGCGGCGGTGTTACCGGCAGGCAAGGCGCTCCCTGGCACACCGCCCAAACGCCAGCCATTGCCGCCAGAGTTATCCCGTGAAACGGTCCGTCTTGACCTGAGCAGTCATGACTGCCCCGACTGCGGGCACGCCCTGCGCCCCCTGCGTGATGAGGTGAGCGAACGGCTGGAGTACATTCCGGCTCGGGTGGTGGTGCATCGCACGGTGCGCCCGCACTACAGCTGTCCCTGCTGTGAAACCGTCCATACCGTTCCCTTACCGCCTCAGCTTATCGAAAAAGGCCAGCCCGGTCCGGGGTTGTTGGCCCAGGTCACCGTAGCCAAATGCAGTGACCATCTGCCGCTATACCGTCAGCAGAAAATCTACCTGCGTCACGGTATCGATATTCCCTGCAGCACGCTGGCTGGTTGGTTCGGTGCGGTGGGGGCGGCACTGAAGCCACTGGCCGACGCCCTGCGGCAGGACCTGCTGCAGCAAGCGGTACTGCAGGCGGATGAGACACCGTTACTGTTGCTCAATCCCGAAAAAGGTCACAGCCAGAAGGGGTATCTGTGGGCCTACGTCAGCGCCGCCGGGGCAGACAGGGCGGTGGTGCTGTATGACTGCCAGCCGGGCCGCAGTGGCACCTATGCCAGCGCGATGCTGGATAGCTGGCAGGGTACGTTGGTCGTGGACGGCTATGCCGGTTACCGGGCGCTGTTCGACGAAGGTAGCGTGAAGGAAGCCGGCTGCTGGGCGCATGTGCGTCGGAAGTTCTTCGACCAGCACAAGGCGAACGGCAGTCCGGTGGCAGAAATCGCCCTGGCCACTATCCGCGAGCTGTACAACCTGGAGCGACGGATAAAGCAGCGCCCGGCAGAACAACGACGACGATGGCGACACCGTTATGCCAAACCGCGGTTGAAGGCGTTCGAAAGCTGGTTACAGGTGAAGCAGCAGAAGACGGCACCAAACTCGGGGATACGCAAGGCCATCGACTATACGTTGAAGCGATGGGCGGCGTTACTGGTCTATCTGGAGGATGGTCGGGTACCGATAGACAACAACCGGGCGGAGAACGTGATACGTCCGGTGGCGGTTGGGCGCAAGAACTGGCTCTTCGCAGGCAGTCTGCGAGCGGGTCAGCGAATGGCGAATATCCTGAGTCTGCTGGAGACGGCAAAGCTGAACGGTTTGGAGCCGTATGCCTGGTTGCGTGATGTACTGACGCGGTTGCCGTCGTGGCCGAACCGGCGGTTGAATGAGCTGCTGCCGTACGCCGGCAATACCTTCCGTTAGTCCTCTGAAAATCCAAAACACAAACTCACCTTGCAACGCAAGGTGAGTTCACCACGTGCTTAC
>NZ_JVEL01000358.1:0-6471 GCF_001076875.1 Serratia sp. 506_PEND | reverse complement strand
TCCCGTCGGGAGCCAGGTATGGGTATACGCCATAGCCTGACAGTCTGATCAGATTGAATAAGCCTTAATCGTTGCGCAAAGTCGCGTTCACTATCAACGATATCTACTCTCAAAGGCGGGCAGATGTACCACACAGTTAAACTGTGTACTCCCTCTCAGGCTCAGGAAGTGTTCTTTTGTTACCACCCGAAGGCGATCCTCACAGGCAACGGGATCATTAGTGGCTGTCAATTAACAGCAGGGTCACCCGAAAGCGCTCATCACAGACCCACTGAGCATTGGTGGTTGTCCTAAGACAACAAGTAAGCCTGTTCATTTTTAATTCAGGTGCTGCTGCTGTCAACCTGGAATATCAATTTTGTGAATTGAGAAAACAAAAACGGCACAGTCAAAGACTGCGCCGCGGAGTTTGCACCATAACTGGTAGTAGATCTCATCTGACTTCGAGGAGGGGTAGTAGACTCCTGGCGCGCTTTTCACGAAGTCGCATGCGCTTAATCAATCAACCCGAGTGTGGAGGCCATTGATACGGGCTGAAGCAGAATTGTCCATGCATTAAACTTTCCTGCCATCCGCAGCCACGGGGTGCTCTGCATCAAAGCTCGCCCACATTAGCAAAACTTTCTGCGATAAACATCAGACAATCTCTTACTCCAATCCGGTTGCTTTATTTTTAGCCGGTGATTTTGCTTTATAGCGCTTAGCCTTGCGCCCACCTTTTGCATCGATGTTAATGATGCCCTGGCAAGTGGGGTAATTACTGCAGCCCCAGAAAGCGCCACTGCCTTTCTTGCCGGCACGCCGGCGCATCGTGCCGCTACAGGTCGGGCAAGGTGGGGAAGGTGGCGCGGTAAACTTCACGGCTTGCGCCTTTCCTTTCTCCACCAGATGCCCTGTCCACTGCGCCTGACGGCTCATGAATGTGTCGAGTGTCATCTGCCCTTGGGCAATCTCGTCCAGCGCCTGCTCCCACAACGCCGTCATCCCTGGATTGGTGAGTGCAGTCGGTAACGCATCAATCAGTTCGCCGGCGATCGGCGTGGAAAGTAGAAATTTGCCCTTCTTCTCCAGGTACCCGCGTTTAAACAGCGTTTCCAGGATACCGGCACGCGTCGCTTCAGTACCCAGCCCTGCGTTCTCTTTCAACACTTTCTTCAGTTGCGGATCACTGACGAACGCCGCTGCATTTTTCATAGCGGCGATCAGTGTCCCGTCGGTGAAATGTCCTGGGGGCTTCGTCTGCAGCGTTTTGAGCTCAGCGCCAGCTACCGCGACGGTTTCACCTTTTACCAGGGCTGGCAGCCGAACATCATCCGCGTCAGCCGGTTCCTCTTTCGCCTCGCTCGCGTCATGCTGGAACAGCACTTTCCATCCTGCTACCGCTTCGACCTTGCCGCGGGTGCGGAACAATTGTCCACCGATATTGAATGTCTCTTCCGTGACATCCACTTCATGTAACGGCAGGAACTGTGCCAGGTAATGCTGACGTATCAGCTGATAGACCGTGAGCTCGTCGGCAGACAGCTTGCTCAGGTCGAACGGCTGTTTGGTTGGGATAATCCCGTGGTGCGCCGTGATTTTTTTGTCGTTCCAGATACGGGAAACAAAAGTCCTGTCGAGCCTGGCCACGCTTTCGCTCTGCGTTGGGTCCGTGCGGGTAACAGCGCTCAGCACGTCGGCAACCTCTTCCCGCATCGATGTCGGCAGATAGCCGCAATCCGTCCGGGGATACGTGGTGGCCTTGTGCGTCTCATACAGTGACTGCGCGATACTCAAGACCTGGTTGGCGCTCATCCCCCACTTGCGTGAGCAAGCCTGCTGTAGGGTACCCAGGTCAAAGGCCAACGGCGCGGACTCTTTCTTGCGCTCGGTCCCCACTTCAAGCACAACGGCATTAGCCGTTTGCTGACACAGCTGCACGACAGCCTGCGCCACATTCTGTTGAATACAGCGCTTCTCTTCATCACAGTAGTTGGCGGCAGGTACCCAGTTTGCCGGGAAGGCGATCCCGCCTTTCTGCAGCGTGGCCCTGACTTGCCAGTACGGTTTGGAGATAAATTTGGCAATGTCGCGGTCACGGTTCACGACCAACGCCAGCGTGGGGGTCTGCACCCGTCCGATCGACAACACCTCGCCGTATCCCTGCTCGCGGGCTTTGAGCGTGTAAAGCCGGGTTAAATTCATCCCCGTCATCCAGTCAGCCCGAGCTCGCGCCAGGCCAGCTTCATACAGGGGGGCGGTCTTCTCGCCAGGGAGCTTATTCGCCAGGGCATGCCGAATACTGGCCTCGTCCAGCGCTGACAACCAGAGTCGCTGGACCGGGCCAGTAAAGTGGCAATGCTCCAGTAACTCTCTCGCGATCACCTCCCCCTCGCGGTCTGCATCGGTCGCAATCACAACGGAATCAACCTGTTTGAGCAACCCGCGGATGACAGCGAACTGGTCGGCAGTGTCTTTTTTTACCGCCATTTTCCACTGGGCAGGGACGATTGGAAGAACGGACTCCCGCCAGGGACTACCGAACTGTTCGCCATAGGTCTCCGGCTGGGCCTGTTCCAGCAGATGCCCGATAGCCCAGGTGACTATTACGCCGGCGCCCGCCAGGTAACCCTGCTTACGCTGCGTCGCCCCAAGAATGGCGCCGATATCTTTACCCTGGCTGGGCTTCTCGCACAGGTAGAGTTGCATCAGATCCCCCCCGTCAGCCCAGCTGACCTTTAGCGACCTGCTGCAGCTGCGTCATCAAACGTCCAAGGTAAGCATCGGTCAGGTGCGACGCATCCGGTGAGCTGTACGTCACTTTCAGGCGGCTGCCTGCGCCGGACTTGACCACTTCGAGCTCAAGGCGATCATTGCCTTTCCATTCTTGTCCCATCTTGTAATAACTGCCCTGGTTTGCTGACCAAACAGGGCGCGCTTCATCTATGGAGCTCGCGCTCCAGTCGCCGTGCTGATCACGCTGGCGCAAACTTTCCAGCTCTTCGGAGGAGATAAACTGATAATGGCTTTTCAGCCGCGCCGCCGCGGTATCAACGTCCACCGGGAGCGTATACGTATGATGTACATCCTGTCGGGGCCCGGAAATACCGGCCCGGGTCATCCAGGGCATGCCACCCTCGCTGGAGCCACCGCTGCCACCGCTCGCCAGCGAATGGGCAGCGTCACTGATTTTTTTGTTCCATTCACCCAGTTCGGTGCCTGCACACCCCGTTAACAATAACGCGGTGCAGAGTACACCGGGCATCAAAACAGACTTTACCTGTCGATTCATGCTCATGCTTTAGCTCCTTTTTTTGAAGAAGTGGATGACGTTAACACAGCGGTTTTAGTGAGTGGCGGCGAAAAAGCGGAACGTGACGCACCCGACATAATGTCTTCGTCAGGCATACCAAAACGGGTGATCGCATCCTTACCTGCGGGCGTTTCGAGACGGATATCATCACGAGTCACATTGACGGGACGATAGTGTTGGACGACACCGTAAACGCTACGGATCCAATGGCCCCCCCGATCTAACAATGTGTCACGTTGCGAACGTGATATAAGCCCATAGTGCCAAGCCTGAAAGGCTTTCATCGCCAACTGGTCATAACCAACCAAGAGGAAAACGCAGCGATACCCCACTGGGGTTCGGCTAAATACACCAATATTTAAAGGAGACACAGACGCAACGTCTGAAAGAGAAATTTGAGCAGGGATGTTTGCCAGTGTTTTGTCCAGCTCGGCAACAGCCTGTTGAAGCAACTGCGTACCTTTATTTAAGGTCTCTTCCAGGGCGACCATCGCAGCATCGGCATAAGGGTTATCTTCCCCAGAAGCCTCATTGATCTGCCCTGCCCGAAGAATAAAACGGGGCATACTATAAATATCAGGGCGTCGCTTCCCCGACGTTTCAGGATCAGCGTTCTTGCTACGCCGCCCTTCCCATAAACGAATGGCATAGAGGGTATGAAGCTCTACGGTAAGAGTGGATTTTAGTGCACCAGCACGTGTAACCGCCGGTTTTTGTTCGTTGTTCTTTGTTGATTCAACCATTAGAAGCATCCTTCCGGGATTGTGTGTGGCTTGAAATAGTCTCGGCAGACACCATTAGCAGCGTAAGCACGCGGTGAACTCACATTGTTAATCCTTGTGCGACTCGGCACGCTTGAACCTCATGTTCACTACGCAGGTTCCCCCATGCCAAAATCTCGCCATACCCTCCAACAACAGCAGCAACATGTCGCCGACTGGCAATTCAGCGGCCTGTCCCGCACTCAGTACAGCCTGCAACACCATCTCAATGTCAAAACCTTTTGCAACTGGGTCGGCAAGTGGACCAAAATCCCAACGTCACCGGCCGCTGAACCCCCTTTTATTCCGGTGACTGTTGCCCCTGAAGAGGCACCGCTATCCCTCCCCAACATAGACCCGCATATGCCCGCCATTACCCTGAATTTAAAACGGTGCTCCATCACCTGCCAGCCCAGCCAGTTGCCGGCCATCATGGCGGAGCTCAACCTATGCTAATGCCTCATGCCATCTGGCTGGCCCGTGAGCCGACCGATATGCGCCGGGGTATTGATACCCTGACCCGGCTGGCCGATGAACACTTGCCCTCGCCCTTACCGCCGGGAACCGCGGTGGTTTTCTGCAACAAGGCACGCTCACGCATCAAAGTGTTGCAGTGGGACAAGCACGGCGTCTGGCTGTGCACCCGCCGGTTGCATCAGGGCCACTTCACCTGGCCCCGCCCCGGGGATACCGCCTGGCCGCTGACGGCAGAGCAGTTCGCCTGGCTGACCAAGGGGGTAGACTGGCAACAGGTTGAGGGGCTTGACCTGCCGGGCTGGGAAACCTGAGACGTTAAACGTTAACGTCATGATATGACGTGATTATCACCGTCCGTTATGTCAAGCTGCTGATATGGATATCGACGCGCTGTTTACCACACAAGATCCCCATGAGTTACGTGTCCGGGCTCTGGCCCTGCTCGAAGCTCAGGCTCACTACATCCAGGCCCTGGAAGACGCGCTGAAGGCCGGCCGTCGCTGGCGCTTCGGCCGCAAGAGTGAAGCCTTCCAGGGCGAACAGCGGAGCCTGGCGGAAGAGGATGTCGATGCCGACACCGCCGACCTGGAACAGCAGTTGGCGGCGGTGTTACCGGCAGGCAAGGCGCTCCCTGGCACACCGCCCAAACGCCAGCCATTGCCGCCAGAGTTATCCCGTGAAACGGTCCGTCTTGACCTGAGCAGTCATGACTGCCCCGACTGCGGGCACGCCCTGCGCCCCCTGCGTGATGAGGTGAGCGAACGGCTGGAGTACATTCCGGCTCGGGTGGTGGTGCATCGCACGGTGCGCCCGCACTACAGCTGTCCCTGCTGTGAAACCGTCCATACCGTTCCCTTACCGCCTCAGCTTATCGAAAAAGGCCAGCCCGGTCCGGGGTTGTTGGCCCAGGTCACCGTAGCCAAATGCAGTGACCATCTGCCGCTATACCGTCAGCAGAAAATCTACCTGCGTCACGGTATCGATATTCCCTGCAGCACGCTGGCTGGTTGGTTCGGTGCGGTGGGGGCGGCACTGAAGCCACTGGCCGACGCCCTGCGGCAGGACCTGCTGCAGCAAGCGGTACTGCAGGCGGATGAGACACCGTTACTGTTGCTCAATCCCGAAAAAGGTCACAGCCAGAAGGGGTATCTGTGGGCCTACGTCAGCGCCGCCGGGGCAGACAGGGCGGTGGTGCTGTATGACTGCCAGCCGGGCCGCAGTGGCACCTATGCCAGCGCGATGCTGGATAGCTGGCAGGGTACGTTGGTCGTGGACGGCTATGCCGGTTACCGGGCGCTGTTCGACGAAGGTAGCGTGAAGGAAGCCGGCTGCTGGGCGCATGTGCGTCGGAAGTTCTTCGACCAGCACAAGGCGAACGGCAGTCCGGTGGCAGAAATCGCCCTGGCCACTATCCGCGAGCTGTACAACCTGGAGCGACGGATAAAGCAGCGCCCGGCAGAACAACGACGACGATGGCGACACCGTTATGCCAAACCGCGGTTGAAGGCGTTCGAAAGCTGGTTACAGGTGAAGCAGCAGAAGACGGCACCAAACTCGGGGATACGCAAGGCCATCGACTATACGTTGAAGCGATGGGCGGCGTTACTGGTCTATCTGGAGGATGGTCGGGTACCGATAGACAACAACCGGGCGGAGAACGTGATACGTCCGGTGGCGGTTGGGCGCAAGAACTGGCTCTTCGCAGGCAGTCTGCGAGCGGGTCAGCGAATGGCGAATATCCTGAGTCTGCTGGAGACGGCAAAGCTGAACGGTTTGGAGCCGTATGCCTGGTTGCGTGATGTACTGACGCGGTTGCCGTCGTGGCCGAACCGGCGGTTGAATGAGCTGCTGCCGTACGCCGGCAATACCTTCCGTTAGTCCTCTGAAAATCCAAAACACAAACTCACCTTGCAACGCAAGGTGAGTTCACCACGTGCTTAC
>NZ_JVEL01000357.1:0-2662 GCF_001076875.1 Serratia sp. 506_PEND | reverse complement strand
CCGGTGGGTTATGGTTCATAACCATTACCGGTGCCGTTAAAAAATAACTTTTCGGGAGGCCTGCCATCACAATACCGGACCAGATTGCCGGGTATCGCACGAAGATATCGGAAGCCTTCATGGCGTTATCCATTTAAGTCCCGCGATAAATCAAACCACCGTCAACAAAAATGTTCAGCCGCCAGGTAAGATAATGAACAGGTCATTTGACCTGTTAATCAAAGAGGGAAAAGACATGCGTCTGAAGAGTGTGGCAGTAAAGAATTTCCGCTGTTATGCAGATGAAGTGTAAGCACGTGGTGAACTCACCTTGCGTTGCAAGGTGAGTTTGTGTTTTGGATTTTCAGAGGACTAACGGAAGGTATTGCCGGCGTACGGCAGCAGCTCATTCAACCGCCGGTTCGGCCACGACGGCAACCGCGTCAGTACATCACGCAACCAGGCATACGGCTCCAAACCGTTCAGCTTTGCCGTCTCCAGCAGACTCAGGATATTCGCCATTCGCTGACCCGCTCGCAGACTGCCTGCGAAGAGCCAGTTCTTGCGCCCAACCGCCACCGGACGTATCACGTTCTCCGCCCGGTTGTTGTCTATCGGTACCCGACCATCCTCCAGATAGACCAGTAACGCCGCCCATCGCTTCAACGTATAGTCGATGGCCTTGCGTATCCCCGAGTTTGGTGCCGTCTTCTGCTGCTTCACCTGTAACCAGCTTTCGAACGCCTTCAACCGCGGTTTGGCATAACGGTGTCGCCATCGTCGTCGTTGTTCTGCCGGGCGCTGCTTTATCCGTCGCTCCAGGTTGTACAGCTCGCGGATAGTGGCCAGGGCGATTTCTGCCACCGGACTGCCGTTCGCCTTGTGCTGGTCGAAGAACTTCCGACGCACATGCGCCCAGCAGCCGGCTTCCTTCACGCTACCTTCGTCGAACAGCGCCCGGTAACCGGCATAGCCGTCCACGACCAACGTACCCTGCCAGCTATCCAGCATCGCGCTGGCATAGGTGCCACTGCGGCCCGGCTGGCAGTCATACAGCACCACCGCCCTGTCTGCCCCGGCGGCGCTGACGTAGGCCCACAGATACCCCTTCTGGCTGTGACCTTTTTCGGGATTGAGCAACAGTAACGGTGTCTCATCCGCCTGCAGTACCGCTTGCTGCAGCAGGTCCTGCCGCAGGGCGTCGGCCAGTGGCTTCAGTGCCGCCCCCACCGCACCGAACCAACCAGCCAGCGTGCTGCAGGGAATATCGATACCGTGACGCAGGTAGATTTTCTGCTGACGGTATAGCGGCAGATGGTCACTGCATTTGGCTACGGTGACCTGGGCCAACAACCCCGGACCGGGCTGGCCTTTTTCGATAAGCTGAGGCGGTAAGGGAACGGTATGGACGGTTTCACAGCAGGGACAGCTGTAGTGCGGGCGCACCGTGCGATGCACCACCACCCGAGCCGGAATGTACTCCAGCCGTTCGCTCACCTCATCACGCAGGGGGCGCAGGGCGTGCCCGCAGTCGGGGCAGTCATGACTGCTCAGGTCAAGACGGACCGTTTCACGGGATAACTCTGGCGGCAATGGCTGGCGTTTGGGCGGTGTGCCAGGGAGCGCCTTGCCTGCCGGTAACACCGCCGCCAACTGCTGTTCCAGGTCGGCGGTGTCGGCATCGACATCCTCTTCCGCCAGGCTCCGCTGTTCGCCCTGGAAGGCTTCACTCTTGCGGCCGAAGCGCCAGCGACGGCCGGCCTTCAGCGCGTCTTCCAGGGCCTGGATGTAGTGAGCCTGAGCTTCGAGCAGGGCCAGAGCCCGGACACGTAACTCATGGGGATCTTGTGTGGTAAACAGCGCGTCGATATCCATATCAGCAGCTTGACATAACGGACGGTGATAATCACGTCATATCATGACGTTAACGTTTAACGTCTCAGGTTTCCCAGCCCGGCAGGTCAAGCCCCTCAACCTGTTGCCAGTCTACCCCCTTGGTCAGCCAGGCGAACTGCTCTGCCGTCAGCGGCCAGGCGGTATCCCCGGGGCGGGGCCAGGTGAAGTGGCCCTGATGCAACCGGCGGGTGCACAGCCAGACGCCGTGCTTGTCCCACTGCAACACTTTGATGCGTGAGCGTGCCTTGTTGCAGAAAACCACCGCGGTTCCCGGCGGTAAGGGCGAGGGCAAGTGTTCATCGGCCAGCCGGGTCAGGGTATCAATACCCCGGCGCATATCGGTCGGCTCACGGGCCAGCCAGATGGCATGAGGCATTAGCATAGGTTGAGCTCCGCCATGATGGCCGGCAACTGGCTGGGCTGGCAGGTGATGGAGCACCGTTTTAAATTCAGGGTAATGGCGGGCATATGCGGGTCTATGTTGGGGAGGGATAGCGGTGCCTCTTCAGGGGCAACAGTCACCGGAATAAAAGGGGGTTCAGCGGCCGGTGACGTTGGGATTTTGGTCCACTTGCCGACCCAGTTGCAAAAGGTTTTGACATTGAGATGGTGTTGCAGGCTGTACTGAGTGCGGGACAGGCCGCTGAATTGCCAGTCGGCGACATGTTGCTGCTGTTGTTGGAGGGTATGGCGAGATTTTGGCATGGGGGAACCTGCGTAGTGAACATGAGGTTCAAGCGTGCCGAGTCGCACAAGGATTAACAATGTGAGTTCACCGCGTGCTTAC
>NZ_JVEL01000356.1:0-3975 GCF_001076875.1 Serratia sp. 506_PEND | reverse complement strand
GTGGTTTCACAGTGCACCATGGCGATATGGCTGAGACTTCGTTTTTTTTGGGGGGGTAACAAGTTCAATCTGCAAGGCTTTTTCATTTTCTACAGAGAAAAATAAGTTTGTGCAGGAGGTTGCGAATGCTGGTTACGCAACTGACTCTTCGTATGAAAATAAGCTAATTAAAGTCATGAGTGGGTGTGATTTATATGAAGGTTATTAGTGGGTTATTTGTTCTTCTTGTGTTGGTTTTTTCTTTTTCTGTTCAAGCTCGAATGGACATGAATGACATATCCGAACTTGCTATTAAAAAAATAAAGGAAAATCATTTAACCACACTGAAGCAAGAATGTGTGTCTTTTGAATATCAATACGAAAATGAACTGTATGTGTTTTTTTCTGTTTTGGAAAATAATACTTCTGCTGTTTGTCGTGGGGATGAGAATTTTTCGGTTAAGTTATTCGACATGGAGTATGAGGAAAAGAATGGTTATTTCTTTGTCGAGGATGATATGAACCCCGGTTCTTATCAACGCCTCAATTGAAAAATACAAGGGCTGTTGTTAGTTTTTTTTAATTTGATAATCGGCAATATCTTTAAAGTTATCTGCTTGTCTGAACGTTATGCTGTTTTGGGAGCATTACCCGTGGCGATTTTGCATCCTTATCTTTTACACCATCAAATTACACATACTCAATGGCACCAGACACTGGCAGAAGGCGGTTGTTTTATTCTTGCTGAAGCTGCCATTAATGACGCGGTTTCCTGGCAGGCAGAGCGCCATTCCGGAAAGAATGAACTGACGCGTTTGTACTGGGACAAAGCGGGGCAAATTCATGCGTCCATTTCGCCACATATCATCCCGGTAAATCAGGGTAACTGGGAACAAGTGAAAGAACATGTCCTCACCCGTAACGGCTGGGGCGTTGGTGTCCGGTTGTCCTGGAAACATTATTCCCGAAGTGAAGAGACGCAGCTGCAGAAGCTTTCACAACATCTGCGCTCCTGGTTACTAGTGACCACGCCTGAACAGGACGATGTGACGTTACGCCTTGCCGACTGGCTGGTTGTCCGTCCGCTGCTGGAGGCCAGTACCCATCCTGAAGCAACGGCTTTCTTCGGTCCCGTTGCTGAATTCTGGCATCTTGCGCCCGATGGCTCGGCTGAAAGACTTGAACTGACTCACCCCAGTGAACATCCCCCCAATATCACGCAGCCCCGGACACTCAGCCCATTACAGTGGCAGGCCATTCTGACGCCTTCCCTGCTGAACACACTGCAACGCTATATGGCCCACCTCCGGCAACACCATCCCCGTTGGCACGATGCAGAAAACAACGAACTGCAACAGTTTACTGAACACCACTACCAGCAGGCTCTTGAATATGGTTTTCGTCATGACCGCGACATTGTGCGTTACCTGGCGCTGGCAAGCGAGCTTCATCCCGGTTTTATCGGTGACGCCTGGGTGCAGGCCATCATGAGAGACGCTGAATATACCCCGGCAGGCAGTCGTATGGACCGCCTGTACAGTAAAGCGGTTGAGATGATGGATGAAGCATAAAACAAGGATGAGTACATGAGTGAGAATAAATCGGCAACGCTGGTGAGCAGCGTAAGCACGTGGTGAACTCACCTTGCGTTGCAAGGTGAGTTTGTGTTTTGGATTTTCAGAGGACTAACGGAAGGTATTGCCGGCGTACGGCAGCAGCTCATTCAACCGCCGGTTCGGCCACGACGGCAACCGCGTCAGTACATCACGCAACCAGGCATACGGCTCCAAACCGTTCAGCTTTGCCGTCTCCAGCAGACTCAGGATATTCGCCATTCGCTGACCCGCTCGCAGACTGCCTGCGAAGAGCCAGTTCTTGCGCCCAACCGCCACCGGACGTATCACGTTCTCCGCCCGGTTGTTGTCTATCGGTACCCGACCATCCTCCAGATAGACCAGTAACGCCGCCCATCGCTTCAACGTATAGTCGATGGCCTTGCGTATCCCCGAGTTTGGTGCCGTCTTCTGCTGCTTCACCTGTAACCAGCTTTCGAACGCCTTCAACCGCGGTTTGGCATAACGGTGTCGCCATCGTCGTCGTTGTTCTGCCGGGCGCTGCTTTATCCGTCGCTCCAGGTTGTACAGCTCGCGGATAGTGGCCAGGGCGATTTCTGCCACCGGACTGCCGTTCGCCTTGTGCTGGTCGAAGAACTTCCGACGCACATGCGCCCAGCAGCCGGCTTCCTTCACGCTACCTTCGTCGAACAGCGCCCGGTAACCGGCATAGCCGTCCACGACCAACGTACCCTGCCAGCTATCCAGCATCGCGCTGGCATAGGTGCCACTGCGGCCCGGCTGGCAGTCATACAGCACCACCGCCCTGTCTGCCCCGGCGGCGCTGACGTAGGCCCACAGATACCCCTTCTGGCTGTGACCTTTTTCGGGATTGAGCAACAGTAACGGTGTCTCATCCGCCTGCAGTACCGCTTGCTGCAGCAGGTCCTGCCGCAGGGCGTCGGCCAGTGGCTTCAGTGCCGCCCCCACCGCACCGAACCAACCAGCCAGCGTGCTGCAGGGAATATCGATACCGTGACGCAGGTAGATTTTCTGCTGACGGTATAGCGGCAGATGGTCACTGCATTTGGCTACGGTGACCTGGGCCAACAACCCCGGACCGGGCTGGCCTTTTTCGATAAGCTGAGGCGGTAAGGGAACGGTATGGACGGTTTCACAGCAGGGACAGCTGTAGTGCGGGCGCACCGTGCGATGCACCACCACCCGAGCCGGAATGTACTCCAGCCGTTCGCTCACCTCATCACGCAGGGGGCGCAGGGCGTGCCCGCAGTCGGGGCAGTCATGACTGCTCAGGTCAAGACGGACCGTTTCACGGGATAACTCTGGCGGCAATGGCTGGCGTTTGGGCGGTGTGCCAGGGAGCGCCTTGCCTGCCGGTAACACCGCCGCCAACTGCTGTTCCAGGTCGGCGGTGTCGGCATCGACATCCTCTTCCGCCAGGCTCCGCTGTTCGCCCTGGAAGGCTTCACTCTTGCGGCCGAAGCGCCAGCGACGGCCGGCCTTCAGCGCGTCTTCCAGGGCCTGGATGTAGTGAGCCTGAGCTTCGAGCAGGGCCAGAGCCCGGACACGTAACTCATGGGGATCTTGTGTGGTAAACAGCGCGTCGATATCCATATCAGCAGCTTGACATAACGGACGGTGATAATCACGTCATATCATGACGTTAACGTTTAACGTCTCAGGTTTCCCAGCCCGGCAGGTCAAGCCCCTCAACCTGTTGCCAGTCTACCCCCTTGGTCAGCCAGGCGAACTGCTCTGCCGTCAGCGGCCAGGCGGTATCCCCGGGGCGGGGCCAGGTGAAGTGGCCCTGATGCAACCGGCGGGTGCACAGCCAGACGCCGTGCTTGTCCCACTGCAACACTTTGATGCGTGAGCGTGCCTTGTTGCAGAAAACCACCGCGGTTCCCGGCGGTAAGGGCGAGGGCAAGTGTTCATCGGCCAGCCGGGTCAGGGTATCAATACCCCGGCGCATATCGGTCGGCTCACGGGCCAGCCAGATGGCATGAGGCATTAGCATAGGTTGAGCTCCGCCATGATGGCCGGCAACTGGCTGGGCTGGCAGGTGATGGAGCACCGTTTTAAATTCAGGGTAATGGCGGGCATATGCGGGTCTATGTTGGGGAGGGATAGCGGTGCCTCTTCAGGGGCAACAGTCACCGGAATAAAAGGGGGTTCAGCGGCCGGTGACGTTGGGATTTTGGTCCACTTGCCGACCCAGTTGCAAAAGGTTTTGACATTGAGATGGTGTTGCAGGCTGTACTGAGTGCGGGACAGGCCGCTGAATTGCCAGTCGGCGACATGTTGCTGCTGTTGTTGGAGGGTATGGCGAGATTTTGGCATGGGGGAACCTGCGTAGTGAACATGAGGTTCAAGCGTGCCGAGTCGCACAAGGATTAACAATGTGAGTTCACCGCGTGCTTAC
>NZ_JVEL01000355.1:0-4068 GCF_001076875.1 Serratia sp. 506_PEND | reverse complement strand
GCGTGCACCATCTCGCCTACCTAAAACTCTTCACCAAAGTACGTGACCGGCAAAGCACCGTCGTTCCGTGCCTTACCCAACAACAGCGCATCCGGGCAAGCAATCACTGCGAATAGTTATCTGTGGCCGATCAAGACCAATAGATAAATGAACGAAATCCCTTCGTCTGTTGCGTTTGACTACGCCCCATTACTTAATCGTGGAAATAAAGAGTAAAACCGCAATTATCACAACGAGCTACGTTTTACTTAAAAATAAAACGTGCTACATTGTATTTCACCAAGAGGTTACAAATATGTCGACAAAACCCACTACGACAATACGCATCGACTTGGATGTCAAGCGACGCGCCAGTGAAGTGTTTGCCGAAATTGGCATCGGCATGTCCGCCGCAATTAATACATTTCTCAAAGCGGTGGTTCGCGAGGGCACTATGCCATTTGATATCACGTTAGAACGTCCAAAACTACACCCAAAACCCAGAAATGCCACACTCAATCATGCCTTCATCGTCAAAAAAGATGAGTTCTATACGCAGTATGAAGATGTGCAAAGGGAAATGGTGAAGCATCGGGAGCAACTAAAGGGAAAAACCATACTTTGTAACTGTGACGATCCTTTTGAGTCGGCTTTCTTCCGATTTTTTGTGCTTAATTTCGACAAGCTCGGACTGGCGGGGCTTACTTCTACCTGCTACGACGGCTCCCCAATCGCGGGACAAGAATATCCATTAGAGGGAGTGACTGGTGCCTATAAGGCAGTAGTCACAGAGGTGCCTGACGAGCCTCTGGAGAGGCCTGATGGTTCTCTGGATTTAGAGCCATTGTTTGCCATGCCAGGCAACTCTCTCGAGCATCTCGCTGGTGACGGTGATTTTCGCTCAGGTGAGTGTGAAGCTTTGCTTAAGGAAGCCGACATAATCGCCACCAATCCCCCCTTCAGTCTCTTTCGCGAGTACATTAGCCTCCTAGCGCGTCACGAAAAGGATTTTATTATCCTTGGGAATATGAATGCTACAACATACAAGGAGGTCTTCCCCCTTTTCTGTGACAATAAAGTCTGGTACGGAGAATCTATCCGCTCCGGGGATCGCAAATTTCATGTACCCGATAGCTACCCGTTAAATGCCGCGGGTTGCGGTACGGACGAGGAAGGGCGACGTTTCATCCGGGTAAAGGGCGTACGCTGGTTCACCAACCTGGACACCAGCAAACGGCATGAGCCTTTAGAATTAACTTGCCGCTATACTCCGGACGAATATCCACGTTACGAAAACTACGAAGCTATCGACGTTGGGCGCACCCAAAACATTCCGGTAGACTACGACGGGATTATGGGAGTACCGATCACGTTTCTCGACAAATACAGTCCGGATCAGTTCGAGATCATTATGCTTGCCAACGGCAATGCACGCTCCAACGTATCCCCCAAGATACTTACAGAGGTAGGCTATCGTCAGCATTCTGAAGACAGAGGAGGTGTCGGTATCATCAATGGCCGGCGCGTTTATGCACGGATCCTGATCCGCAGGAAATTTTTATGAGTTGCCGAATGCGCGTACCCTGCGCATATCAGGGCGGCAAGCAACGCGTGGCGGCTCAAATCGTCGATCATCTTCTGGAAGCAGCTCCCGAGCCGGATGCACGATTCTACGACCTATGCTGCGGATCTGGTGCGGTGTCCATCGAACTGGTGTAAGCACGTGGTGAACTCACCTTGCGTTGCAAGGTGAGTTTGTGTTTTGGATTTTCAGAGGACTAACGGAAGGTATTGCCGGCGTACGGCAGCAGCTCATTCAACCGCCGGTTCGGCCACGACGGCAACCGCGTCAGTACATCACGCAACCAGGCATACGGCTCCAAACCGTTCAGCTTTGCCGTCTCCAGCAGACTCAGGATATTCGCCATTCGCTGACCCGCTCGCAGACTGCCTGCGAAGAGCCAGTTCTTGCGCCCAACCGCCACCGGACGTATCACGTTCTCCGCCCGGTTGTTGTCTATCGGTACCCGACCATCCTCCAGATAGACCAGTAACGCCGCCCATCGCTTCAACGTATAGTCGATGGCCTTGCGTATCCCCGAGTTTGGTGCCGTCTTCTGCTGCTTCACCTGTAACCAGCTTTCGAACGCCTTCAACCGCGGTTTGGCATAACGGTGTCGCCATCGTCGTCGTTGTTCTGCCGGGCGCTGCTTTATCCGTCGCTCCAGGTTGTACAGCTCGCGGATAGTGGCCAGGGCGATTTCTGCCACCGGACTGCCGTTCGCCTTGTGCTGGTCGAAGAACTTCCGACGCACATGCGCCCAGCAGCCGGCTTCCTTCACGCTACCTTCGTCGAACAGCGCCCGGTAACCGGCATAGCCGTCCACGACCAACGTACCCTGCCAGCTATCCAGCATCGCGCTGGCATAGGTGCCACTGCGGCCCGGCTGGCAGTCATACAGCACCACCGCCCTGTCTGCCCCGGCGGCGCTGACGTAGGCCCACAGATACCCCTTCTGGCTGTGACCTTTTTCGGGATTGAGCAACAGTAACGGTGTCTCATCCGCCTGCAGTACCGCTTGCTGCAGCAGGTCCTGCCGCAGGGCGTCGGCCAGTGGCTTCAGTGCCGCCCCCACCGCACCGAACCAACCAGCCAGCGTGCTGCAGGGAATATCGATACCGTGACGCAGGTAGATTTTCTGCTGACGGTATAGCGGCAGATGGTCACTGCATTTGGCTACGGTGACCTGGGCCAACAACCCCGGACCGGGCTGGCCTTTTTCGATAAGCTGAGGCGGTAAGGGAACGGTATGGACGGTTTCACAGCAGGGACAGCTGTAGTGCGGGCGCACCGTGCGATGCACCACCACCCGAGCCGGAATGTACTCCAGCCGTTCGCTCACCTCATCACGCAGGGGGCGCAGGGCGTGCCCGCAGTCGGGGCAGTCATGACTGCTCAGGTCAAGACGGACCGTTTCACGGGATAACTCTGGCGGCAATGGCTGGCGTTTGGGCGGTGTGCCAGGGAGCGCCTTGCCTGCCGGTAACACCGCCGCCAACTGCTGTTCCAGGTCGGCGGTGTCGGCATCGACATCCTCTTCCGCCAGGCTCCGCTGTTCGCCCTGGAAGGCTTCACTCTTGCGGCCGAAGCGCCAGCGACGGCCGGCCTTCAGCGCGTCTTCCAGGGCCTGGATGTAGTGAGCCTGAGCTTCGAGCAGGGCCAGAGCCCGGACACGTAACTCATGGGGATCTTGTGTGGTAAACAGCGCGTCGATATCCATATCAGCAGCTTGACATAACGGACGGTGATAATCACGTCATATCATGACGTTAACGTTTAACGTCTCAGGTTTCCCAGCCCGGCAGGTCAAGCCCCTCAACCTGTTGCCAGTCTACCCCCTTGGTCAGCCAGGCGAACTGCTCTGCCGTCAGCGGCCAGGCGGTATCCCCGGGGCGGGGCCAGGTGAAGTGGCCCTGATGCAACCGGCGGGTGCACAGCCAGACGCCGTGCTTGTCCCACTGCAACACTTTGATGCGTGAGCGTGCCTTGTTGCAGAAAACCACCGCGGTTCCCGGCGGTAAGGGCGAGGGCAAGTGTTCATCGGCCAGCCGGGTCAGGGTATCAATACCCCGGCGCATATCGGTCGGCTCACGGGCCAGCCAGATGGCATGAGGCATTAGCATAGGTTGAGCTCCGCCATGATGGCCGGCAACTGGCTGGGCTGGCAGGTGATGGAGCACCGTTTTAAATTCAGGGTAATGGCGGGCATATGCGGGTCTATGTTGGGGAGGGATAGCGGTGCCTCTTCAGGGGCAACAGTCACCGGAATAAAAGGGGGTTCAGCGGCCGGTGACGTTGGGATTTTGGTCCACTTGCCGACCCAGTTGCAAAAGGTTTTGACATTGAGATGGTGTTGCAGGCTGTACTGAGTGCGGGACAGGCCGCTGAATTGCCAGTCGGCGACATGTTGCTGCTGTTGTTGGAGGGTATGGCGAGATTTTGGCATGGGGGAACCTGCGTAGTGAACATGAGGTTCAAGCGTGCCGAGTCGCACAAGGATTAACAATGTGAGTTCACCGCGTGCTTAC
>NZ_JVEL01000354.1:0-8145 GCF_001076875.1 Serratia sp. 506_PEND | reverse complement strand
AAGGCGGGGAGCACGTTGCTGTGACACATGACCGCCCTGTTCCATCGGGGACGGAAACAAGGGGGATGACAAAGCCGCAGCGCAAGCGACTGACCAGAGGGAGGGAGTGCGAACGGGTGCCGGCATCAGGCTTCAGCCGACCCTTGTTTATGGACCGGAACAGGGCAGTGTCAGTCACAGCAAAAGTGAACACCGCTGACAACGGGGGCAAAGTGGGCGCCGGAAGAAGCCGGTTTACCGGCTTTCCTCAGCGGCCGTCCGCGACGGCCAGTGAAAGCGGCGCACCCGGAACGGGGGCAGCAAGCGGGTCGTTGACCTCAGGCATCGCTTGCTATCCCAACGGGACGGAGACAGGCCACGTCCAGGCTCCGCGTAGCCTGGTGGCCACCGCGTGGACACCCGGCGAAGTGCAGGCGACGACCCGGTTCACCGGGAAGCCGAAGGGGCCCAGCCGGGTTTGAATTTCTTTGATTGTGGCGCTTTTGAGCCCCGAAATTCGGTTAAAAAAGAAATTAAAATAAGTGCAGTTTTTGCACTTTTTCCGCATTAAAAATCTGACCATTTCAACCCCGAAACCTGAAATATTTGTCACCCTGAATCGCATGATTTCAGGACATCCGGAACCGGGCCGGAGCGCCGCAGGCGCCGGGCTTCAGTCCCTGCAGGCATCAGCCTGCAGAAGGGTTTTCCCGCCGGCAAAAGTCGGTTGTCCACAGTGCAGGTCAGTAAGGTACCGGACAGCCTGTGGATAACATGCTCAGGAGCGCACTGTTCGTGATACGCCCCTGAGCGGTTACTATTTAACCACCATAGTGCGGTACATTACCCAGCAGCCAGTCCGGGCCAATGACATCGCGCCATCCGTGCTCATCATCTTCGTCATACTCCAGACTGTCATCAGCACACTCAACCAGACGACCCTCTTCATAACGCCGGTAGCCACAATAGTCACTGCCAGCCTCACTGAAATAGTGGTCAATGGTACAGCCCCATCTGTCTGACAGTGCCTCCATGACCGACTCATCTGGCGGAGACCAGGGCGTATCCATATCAATTTCCAGCCAGCCGTAACCGCCTGTTATTTCAGCCTGACTGGCTGAAGGCCATTTAATGCCATAGTTGGCGCAGTACAGGTCACAGGCGCTCTGTACCCTCTCCAGCAGGCGACCATTAAATCCGTTAAGTTCACACGCAAGCCTTGTGGGGAAAATCAGGCGGAAATCGCACATCTCGCCTTCGGGTTCGGCTTCAAGCATATCGAACACCTCTCCCCGGTTGACGGTTTGCAGCCACAAATGGCTCCAGTCATGGCTTTGAATGCGCATCACGGCATCAACCCGCGTCTGCTCATCGGCGGTCAGATCATCCCACTTCAGACCGGCAAGCCCCGTCGCCTGATAATACTGGTCGATATAATGGCAGCATGATTTATCCAGCCAGGCATTACTGCCCAGCTTTGCCACCCATCCGCCAAATGCAAGGGCGGCTTCAGTGGGTTCGTCGCAGCCATGCGCAGTGAGCGCAGGATACGGCAGATACTGCATATCGATACCCGGCTTCAGTCGCCCGGCCACGCCAGCGATGAACATACGAATACTTTGATTAATGGCGCGTTTGTAATACGGGTACATCGTCCCGTTCGCCCAGGCTTCGACCTCGGCCTGCGCATACACAGACACGGTGAGTTTAATTCGGTTGGCACACCAGTTCGGCATCGTTCTCTCTCCCATATAGGTTGGTGGATACGGCTGTCGCCGTGACCACTAACCAGACCGGGCGGTCAGCGGGGGGAACAAGGGCGCGCCCGGAAGCCGCAGCGCAGGCGAAAATCAGTGCTGAATGCGCTGATTTTTGACGTGAACGGGTGAGGAGCGCGGCGTAGCTTCCCTTGTTACTCACGCCGCCCGGGCTAAGGTTTGGGCACGGCGTCAGCCCCCTCGGGCACAAAACGTATCGCGGAAAAAGCCAACTTCCGCCGGCACGGCGACAGAAGGCGACCGGTACGGGCGCGGCCTTTTTGACTCCGGATAACACCGGCTCAACGCCGGGGGTATCCGGCAGGGGGAAACGGGCCGCTGGGGAGCGACCCGGAAGTGTCGGGGATCAGGCGGCGTGAACAAAACTGCGGAAGGCCTGCGCCTGCTCTGTAATGGCGTGACGGGCTTCGTTTGCGACATACTGAATTTCTGATCGGCAGACCCATTTTCTGACCGGCTGCCCGGGGAGAATGACAACCTCACTGGCCCAGGACTCCGCCATCAGCTGGCCCGCGCATTTCACCTGAAACCGGACGGAAGCCACGCGGGCATTATCGTCCAGGATCAGCCGGATATACTCCTCCAGAATGGCATCCTCTGTGTCACAATAGCCACAGTCGCACGGGTCTACCGCCACGGCCTCCAGGGTGACGTTCTCCGTGGCCCGGGTGAACAGGCTCTCATTATATTCAGCCGGATACGTTCCTTCGGTGAGTCGGTAACCCAGTGTTTTCACACTGTGACACAGACATTCATATTGTTCGCGCAGTGCCTGCAGTAGACGTTTTTCCAGCCCTTCCATTTCATCCGGAAACCCCTCGGCAACCATCCGGGTATCGCCAGAATGGCTGTACCAGCTCTGTGCCAGCTCGAGTCGCACACAAGCGCCCTGCTCCTTCACCGCCGTGAATAACGCCCGGGCATTGCGCCGGGTCAGATAACGCTTTCCTCGCAGCCCCGGAATAATACGAAGCAGATCGGCGCTGGAAAGGGTGCCGTGGAAAACCACGCCGTCGCTCTGGCACCACTGCAGGCCATATTCAAGGCGAAGTGATGTGGGCCAGTTCAGGGCCTGCAGCTCCTGTTTTGCCATGGTGTGGATCAGCGCACTGGTCAGGCTGTGAAGGGTCTGAAATGTCATCGTGTGTTTCCTCTGGTGTTGACTCCCCTGATTGGCCGGGAAGTGATGGCCGTGACCCTTTCGCGAGACGGGGTATCAGGGCCGGCGTCAATAACCGGAGGGAGGCCGCAGCGCCGCGTGGCAGACGCGGCGACCGGGGGACTGACGGGCTGTTGATGCCGGACCGCACCGGCTCAGCGTGAGTCACGGCCAGAAACACCGGCGACAAAGGAGAGAGACGCCGAAGGAAAGACGTCGTCCGCCTGTAAGGCGGGTAAAGGCGCCCTTCAGGGCGCGTCATTATTCGCGGCGCGGGAAAAATCGCCACAGTGTTGGAAATAGCCGTCTGCATCGGTGGCGCCGGGCCAGTCTCCCCCCGCGTGGCGCTGGCAGAGGCTGGCCTCCCCGGGGCTGTACCACAGATGCTTACACCAGGCGCACAGGTCGTCATCTGAAATGGAGCGGGAAAATATCATCAGCTCTGCGGGCGGCTCTCTGAAAGTAGCAGGGACAGAAATGGGTTGCATGTACATCACCTCAGTGGATCCTCCCGGCGGCCCGGGAGGGTGCGTTAACATCAGCGCGGGGCAAAACTTGCGGTAATTTCCCGCTCAATCTGGATGGTTCTGCGGACGTTCGCCGCCAGGGTCGTCAGGTGCTGGCGCGGTAGCCAGCCACGCACCGGTGTACCGGGACGGATAACACAGACCTCGGGAAGCTGAATTTCTCCCATCCGGAACATACCCAGATCCCGAATGACCACCAGGCCGACGGTCAGGACTTCAGAACCCTGGTTGAGGATCTCATCCAGCCAGGCATCGGTCTGCTGGCGGTCAGGTTTTACCGTGACTGGCAGCTCATCCCATACTTCTGCAGCCACAATGAAATGGGGTGTTTCACGCTCAAATATCCAGGCACCATCATATCTGGCTCCGGTTAGCGCCAGGATGGTGTCAGCGTCCTCAGCCATCAGCTGGCAGACAGCAGCAAGATCATCCTGCAGGGCATTTTGCAGGGAGTCCCGGCACAGCTCGCGGTCATCAGGCATATCGATAAGGACAACATTGAGGCTCATTTCCTCTCCACAGACCTTACCTAAAACCCGGGCAGTGGCGCCGCTCTTGCCGCACAGCAGCTGCAGACCGCTGACGTTCTTCGATGCCAGCCGTCCTCGCGCTGCCAGGCAGGGCAACAGGTCAATCAGGGCGCTGGTATTGACCGTACCCGCAACCGTTAACATGCTGCCGCATTCTGCTGCGTGGAAATCCAGGCCTTCAGACCAGCCGCGTTCAGTAAGAAGCTGGCGGCCCCGGGCCGCCGTCAGAAGGGTATACAGGCTCACAGGATAACCTCCCCGTCACGCGCACCGGCAGCGAAGGCTTCTGCGTCACCCGGGCAGTGGAACTCATAGCGCTGACCTTTTGGATATGAGGCGCTGAAGACGTCCACGTAAAAACTGGCTTCACGGCCACACAGACCCGCCCAATCCGGATCGCCTTTTACGCCCTGATACGTTGTGATGATATTAAAGTGCGCCAGCGTAGCGGCGAACTCAGGGGATGAAATCAGCAGCTTATCTGTCATTGCCTGCAGCAGGTTTTGCACTACCTGACGATCGTTCATAACTTTCTCCTTCGCGTAATGGTCCGAAAAAAACTTCCTTCTGGCGTTCCTCCTTTCGAAGGGGGTCGTTGTCTCCCGCCATGAGCGACGGGCGGCAACGGGCCATCGGGCAAAAGTCATGCCCCGGATGCAAAGCCGCAGCGCAAGCGACTGACCAACGGGAAGGAGTGCGAACGGGTGCCGCAGACGGCGGCTTGAATTTTGACGGCACGGTGCAACCGTTTAAGCGATGGCTGGAGATAACGTGCGCCAGGCTGGAGGACACCGGAAGTGCTTTTTTCGGTACAGGCCCGCCGGGGCGGGCATCCTTATTCGGCCGGGTGTGCCGGGGGCATCGCCCCCTGGAAGCACCCGGACAGCCGGGGCACCGGCCCCGGCCTTCCATCATCCCCGGAGAAACCGGCGCAGAGAATCGATAGCATCAGCCGTTCCCAGCCGTTCCTGCCAGCCCCCGACGTACCATAGAGGCGTCCGGTAAGTCCGACGAACATCAAGGGTCAGAGAGTTGCCGATCACGACTTCTGCGGGGATACCCAGGTAGGACAGCTGCAGGTAACACATATGCGCTGCCACCGGGTCAATATCCATGCAGCTGGCAAAGAGTTTGTCCTGATAGTTAATGCCCTGCTCTGCCATCACCTCTGCAAAAGCAATCACCATACTACCGGCGCCGGCAGCGGGTTCATGTAATGTGATAAACGGTTTGTGCTTCAGCTGTTCGCGCGCATTGCCGGCGGTAAGACGAGCCATCAACTGGGAAAGGTGATAAGGAGTGAAAAACTGGCCCATATGCGCAGAGCCGATCTCCAGCTCCATAAATATCTGCCCAAGAAAATCACCGGGCTGACACTCCAGCGCGCCGGTGAGGCATGCCAGCAGGTGTGCCATACGTTTCACATCATCAGGCTGATAACGGCCCGCAATAGTCAGATATTCCTGTTCCAGTTCCGGCGAGCGAAGAAAGGCATTCTGGACAGCGATCGATGCCATCTCAACGAAATCCCGGAACACTTCATGCCGGTGATGGTAGCGCGCGATGTCGCTAAACAGGCGAACAAAATCCCGGCGGTAATGGTCGTAACCGTTTTGCCCGGTATGCGCTGGTTTACGAGGAGTTGCTTCTGGTAATGCCATCTCCAGAGTTAATTGCGTCATTCTGGCGTTCCTTCCTTTCCGGCGGTCTGCGGTGTGCTCCCGCCATACCGCACACGACGCAACGTGCCAGCTGGAAAAAATCCAGCTCCGGATGCAAGGCCGCAGCGCAAAAGACTGTAAGCACGTGGTGAACTCACCTTGCGTTGCAAGGTGAGTTTGTGTTTTGGATTTTCAGAGGACTAACGGAAGGTATTGCCGGCGTACGGCAGCAGCTCATTCAACCGCCGGTTCGGCCACGACGGCAACCGCGTCAGTACATCACGCAACCAGGCATACGGCTCCAAACCGTTCAGCTTTGCCGTCTCCAGCAGACTCAGGATATTCGCCATTCGCTGACCCGCTCGCAGACTGCCTGCGAAGAGCCAGTTCTTGCGCCCAACCGCCACCGGACGTATCACGTTCTCCGCCCGGTTGTTGTCTATCGGTACCCGACCATCCTCCAGATAGACCAGTAACGCCGCCCATCGCTTCAACGTATAGTCGATGGCCTTGCGTATCCCCGAGTTTGGTGCCGTCTTCTGCTGCTTCACCTGTAACCAGCTTTCGAACGCCTTCAACCGCGGTTTGGCATAACGGTGTCGCCATCGTCGTCGTTGTTCTGCCGGGCGCTGCTTTATCCGTCGCTCCAGGTTGTACAGCTCGCGGATAGTGGCCAGGGCGATTTCTGCCACCGGACTGCCGTTCGCCTTGTGCTGGTCGAAGAACTTCCGACGCACATGCGCCCAGCAGCCGGCTTCCTTCACGCTACCTTCGTCGAACAGCGCCCGGTAACCGGCATAGCCGTCCACGACCAACGTACCCTGCCAGCTATCCAGCATCGCGCTGGCATAGGTGCCACTGCGGCCCGGCTGGCAGTCATACAGCACCACCGCCCTGTCTGCCCCGGCGGCGCTGACGTAGGCCCACAGATACCCCTTCTGGCTGTGACCTTTTTCGGGATTGAGCAACAGTAACGGTGTCTCATCCGCCTGCAGTACCGCTTGCTGCAGCAGGTCCTGCCGCAGGGCGTCGGCCAGTGGCTTCAGTGCCGCCCCCACCGCACCGAACCAACCAGCCAGCGTGCTGCAGGGAATATCGATACCGTGACGCAGGTAGATTTTCTGCTGACGGTATAGCGGCAGATGGTCACTGCATTTGGCTACGGTGACCTGGGCCAACAACCCCGGACCGGGCTGGCCTTTTTCGATAAGCTGAGGCGGTAAGGGAACGGTATGGACGGTTTCACAGCAGGGACAGCTGTAGTGCGGGCGCACCGTGCGATGCACCACCACCCGAGCCGGAATGTACTCCAGCCGTTCGCTCACCTCATCACGCAGGGGGCGCAGGGCGTGCCCGCAGTCGGGGCAGTCATGACTGCTCAGGTCAAGACGGACCGTTTCACGGGATAACTCTGGCGGCAATGGCTGGCGTTTGGGCGGTGTGCCAGGGAGCGCCTTGCCTGCCGGTAACACCGCCGCCAACTGCTGTTCCAGGTCGGCGGTGTCGGCATCGACATCCTCTTCCGCCAGGCTCCGCTGTTCGCCCTGGAAGGCTTCACTCTTGCGGCCGAAGCGCCAGCGACGGCCGGCCTTCAGCGCGTCTTCCAGGGCCTGGATGTAGTGAGCCTGAGCTTCGAGCAGGGCCAGAGCCCGGACACGTAACTCATGGGGATCTTGTGTGGTAAACAGCGCGTCGATATCCATATCAGCAGCTTGACATAACGGACGGTGATAATCACGTCATATCATGACGTTAACGTTTAACGTCTCAGGTTTCCCAGCCCGGCAGGTCAAGCCCCTCAACCTGTTGCCAGTCTACCCCCTTGGTCAGCCAGGCGAACTGCTCTGCCGTCAGCGGCCAGGCGGTATCCCCGGGGCGGGGCCAGGTGAAGTGGCCCTGATGCAACCGGCGGGTGCACAGCCAGACGCCGTGCTTGTCCCACTGCAACACTTTGATGCGTGAGCGTGCCTTGTTGCAGAAAACCACCGCGGTTCCCGGCGGTAAGGGCGAGGGCAAGTGTTCATCGGCCAGCCGGGTCAGGGTATCAATACCCCGGCGCATATCGGTCGGCTCACGGGCCAGCCAGATGGCATGAGGCATTAGCATAGGTTGAGCTCCGCCATGATGGCCGGCAACTGGCTGGGCTGGCAGGTGATGGAGCACCGTTTTAAATTCAGGGTAATGGCGGGCATATGCGGGTCTATGTTGGGGAGGGATAGCGGTGCCTCTTCAGGGGCAACAGTCACCGGAATAAAAGGGGGTTCAGCGGCCGGTGACGTTGGGATTTTGGTCCACTTGCCGACCCAGTTGCAAAAGGTTTTGACATTGAGATGGTGTTGCAGGCTGTACTGAGTGCGGGACAGGCCGCTGAATTGCCAGTCGGCGACATGTTGCTGCTGTTGTTGGAGGGTATGGCGAGATTTTGGCATGGGGGAACCTGCGTAGTGAACATGAGGTTCAAGCGTGCCGAGTCGCACAAGGATTAACAATGTGAGTTCACCGCGTGCTTAC
>NZ_JVEL01000353.1:0-2922 GCF_001076875.1 Serratia sp. 506_PEND | reverse complement strand
CAATAACAAAACCTATTGAGACAGGATAATGCCAGTGTATTCACAACACATTGCGATCGTGCTTACCACTCCACTCAACGTTAGCTTATTCTCAGCCTGATACTTATTACATTCCCAGTAGTCTTGTCAGTCGTGTAACGGTTACTGATGACTCTGGTAACAGATAAGCAATGGATACCAGCCATGACTTAATGGTCTGTAATCTTAACCCACCAATACCCCTACCCAATAGTCACCCTGTTTCTAATAACTGTCCACCAGGGCAGTAATCAAGCCACCATAAGTTATTCATCTTATTCATTTCTGTAGTCATGACTCTCTTACCAGCAGTAACCACTGCTGTAGTAAACAGTAGTCTTACTGATCACAACCCACTCTTTAGCGATCACCACTCATTATACTTTCAGTAATCACTCCCCTTCTTTATTATATTATTACCAATCCAACACATTCAGCCTGATAGTAACACCAACCAAAGCAGCACCAGACAGTCGTTACATGCAATAAGAACCATAAACACTCACTCTGGAATTATCTTTTCAACAACCGTAAGCACGTGGTGAACTCACCTTGCGTTGCAAGGTGAGTTTGTGTTTTGGATTTTCAGAGGACTAACGGAAGGTATTGCCGGCGTACGGCAGCAGCTCATTCAACCGCCGGTTCGGCCACGACGGCAACCGCGTCAGTACATCACGCAACCAGGCATACGGCTCCAAACCGTTCAGCTTTGCCGTCTCCAGCAGACTCAGGATATTCGCCATTCGCTGACCCGCTCGCAGACTGCCTGCGAAGAGCCAGTTCTTGCGCCCAACCGCCACCGGACGTATCACGTTCTCCGCCCGGTTGTTGTCTATCGGTACCCGACCATCCTCCAGATAGACCAGTAACGCCGCCCATCGCTTCAACGTATAGTCGATGGCCTTGCGTATCCCCGAGTTTGGTGCCGTCTTCTGCTGCTTCACCTGTAACCAGCTTTCGAACGCCTTCAACCGCGGTTTGGCATAACGGTGTCGCCATCGTCGTCGTTGTTCTGCCGGGCGCTGCTTTATCCGTCGCTCCAGGTTGTACAGCTCGCGGATAGTGGCCAGGGCGATTTCTGCCACCGGACTGCCGTTCGCCTTGTGCTGGTCGAAGAACTTCCGACGCACATGCGCCCAGCAGCCGGCTTCCTTCACGCTACCTTCGTCGAACAGCGCCCGGTAACCGGCATAGCCGTCCACGACCAACGTACCCTGCCAGCTATCCAGCATCGCGCTGGCATAGGTGCCACTGCGGCCCGGCTGGCAGTCATACAGCACCACCGCCCTGTCTGCCCCGGCGGCGCTGACGTAGGCCCACAGATACCCCTTCTGGCTGTGACCTTTTTCGGGATTGAGCAACAGTAACGGTGTCTCATCCGCCTGCAGTACCGCTTGCTGCAGCAGGTCCTGCCGCAGGGCGTCGGCCAGTGGCTTCAGTGCCGCCCCCACCGCACCGAACCAACCAGCCAGCGTGCTGCAGGGAATATCGATACCGTGACGCAGGTAGATTTTCTGCTGACGGTATAGCGGCAGATGGTCACTGCATTTGGCTACGGTGACCTGGGCCAACAACCCCGGACCGGGCTGGCCTTTTTCGATAAGCTGAGGCGGTAAGGGAACGGTATGGACGGTTTCACAGCAGGGACAGCTGTAGTGCGGGCGCACCGTGCGATGCACCACCACCCGAGCCGGAATGTACTCCAGCCGTTCGCTCACCTCATCACGCAGGGGGCGCAGGGCGTGCCCGCAGTCGGGGCAGTCATGACTGCTCAGGTCAAGACGGACCGTTTCACGGGATAACTCTGGCGGCAATGGCTGGCGTTTGGGCGGTGTGCCAGGGAGCGCCTTGCCTGCCGGTAACACCGCCGCCAACTGCTGTTCCAGGTCGGCGGTGTCGGCATCGACATCCTCTTCCGCCAGGCTCCGCTGTTCGCCCTGGAAGGCTTCACTCTTGCGGCCGAAGCGCCAGCGACGGCCGGCCTTCAGCGCGTCTTCCAGGGCCTGGATGTAGTGAGCCTGAGCTTCGAGCAGGGCCAGAGCCCGGACACGTAACTCATGGGGATCTTGTGTGGTAAACAGCGCGTCGATATCCATATCAGCAGCTTGACATAACGGACGGTGATAATCACGTCATATCATGACGTTAACGTTTAACGTCTCAGGTTTCCCAGCCCGGCAGGTCAAGCCCCTCAACCTGTTGCCAGTCTACCCCCTTGGTCAGCCAGGCGAACTGCTCTGCCGTCAGCGGCCAGGCGGTATCCCCGGGGCGGGGCCAGGTGAAGTGGCCCTGATGCAACCGGCGGGTGCACAGCCAGACGCCGTGCTTGTCCCACTGCAACACTTTGATGCGTGAGCGTGCCTTGTTGCAGAAAACCACCGCGGTTCCCGGCGGTAAGGGCGAGGGCAAGTGTTCATCGGCCAGCCGGGTCAGGGTATCAATACCCCGGCGCATATCGGTCGGCTCACGGGCCAGCCAGATGGCATGAGGCATTAGCATAGGTTGAGCTCCGCCATGATGGCCGGCAACTGGCTGGGCTGGCAGGTGATGGAGCACCGTTTTAAATTCAGGGTAATGGCGGGCATATGCGGGTCTATGTTGGGGAGGGATAGCGGTGCCTCTTCAGGGGCAACAGTCACCGGAATAAAAGGGGGTTCAGCGGCCGGTGACGTTGGGATTTTGGTCCACTTGCCGACCCAGTTGCAAAAGGTTTTGACATTGAGATGGTGTTGCAGGCTGTACTGAGTGCGGGACAGGCCGCTGAATTGCCAGTCGGCGACATGTTGCTGCTGTTGTTGGAGGGTATGGCGAGATTTTGGCATGGGGGAACCTGCGTAGTGAACATGAGGTTCAAGCGTGCCGAGTCGCACAAGGATTAACAATGTGAGTTCACCGCGTGCTTAC
>NZ_JVEL01000352.1:0-5412 GCF_001076875.1 Serratia sp. 506_PEND | reverse complement strand
GTAAGCACGTGGTGAACTCACCTTGCGTTGCAAGGTGAGTTTGTGTTTTGGATTTTCAGAGGACTAACGGAAGGTATTGCCGGCGTACGGCAGCAGCTCATTCAACCGCCGGTTCGGCCACGACGGCAACCGCGTCAGTACATCACGCAACCAGGCATACGGCTCCAAACCGTTCAGCTTTGCCGTCTCCAGCAGACTCAGGATATTCGCCATTCGCTGACCCGCTCGCAGACTGCCTGCGAAGAGCCAGTTCTTGCGCCCAACCGCCACCGGACGTATCACGTTCTCCGCCCGGTTGTTGTCTATCGGTACCCGACCATCCTCCAGATAGACCAGTAACGCCGCCCATCGCTTCAACGTATAGTCGATGGCCTTGCGTATCCCCGAGTTTGGTGCCGTCTTCTGCTGCTTCACCTGTAACCAGCTTTCGAACGCCTTCAACCGCGGTTTGGCATAACGGTGTCGCCATCGTCGTCGTTGTTCTGCCGGGCGCTGCTTTATCCGTCGCTCCAGGTTGTACAGCTCGCGGATAGTGGCCAGGGCGATTTCTGCCACCGGACTGCCGTTCGCCTTGTGCTGGTCGAAGAACTTCCGACGCACATGCGCCCAGCAGCCGGCTTCCTTCACGCTACCTTCGTCGAACAGCGCCCGGTAACCGGCATAGCCGTCCACGACCAACGTACCCTGCCAGCTATCCAGCATCGCGCTGGCATAGGTGCCACTGCGGCCCGGCTGGCAGTCATACAGCACCACCGCCCTGTCTGCCCCGGCGGCGCTGACGTAGGCCCACAGATACCCCTTCTGGCTGTGACCTTTTTCGGGATTGAGCAACAGTAACGGTGTCTCATCCGCCTGCAGTACCGCTTGCTGCAGCAGGTCCTGCCGCAGGGCGTCGGCCAGTGGCTTCAGTGCCGCCCCCACCGCACCGAACCAACCAGCCAGCGTGCTGCAGGGAATATCGATACCGTGACGCAGGTAGATTTTCTGCTGACGGTATAGCGGCAGATGGTCACTGCATTTGGCTACGGTGACCTGGGCCAACAACCCCGGACCGGGCTGGCCTTTTTCGATAAGCTGAGGCGGTAAGGGAACGGTATGGACGGTTTCACAGCAGGGACAGCTGTAGTGCGGGCGCACCGTGCGATGCACCACCACCCGAGCCGGAATGTACTCCAGCCGTTCGCTCACCTCATCACGCAGGGGGCGCAGGGCGTGCCCGCAGTCGGGGCAGTCATGACTGCTCAGGTCAAGACGGACCGTTTCACGGGATAACTCTGGCGGCAATGGCTGGCGTTTGGGCGGTGTGCCAGGGAGCGCCTTGCCTGCCGGTAACACCGCCGCCAACTGCTGTTCCAGGTCGGCGGTGTCGGCATCGACATCCTCTTCCGCCAGGCTCCGCTGTTCGCCCTGGAAGGCTTCACTCTTGCGGCCGAAGCGCCAGCGACGGCCGGCCTTCAGCGCGTCTTCCAGGGCCTGGATGTAGTGAGCCTGAGCTTCGAGCAGGGCCAGAGCCCGGACACGTAACTCATGGGGATCTTGTGTGGTAAACAGCGCGTCGATATCCATATCAGCAGCTTGACATAACGGACGGTGATAATCACGTCATATCATGACGTTAACGTTTAACGTCTCAGGTTTCCCAGCCCGGCAGGTCAAGCCCCTCAACCTGTTGCCAGTCTACCCCCTTGGTCAGCCAGGCGAACTGCTCTGCCGTCAGCGGCCAGGCGGTATCCCCGGGGCGGGGCCAGGTGAAGTGGCCCTGATGCAACCGGCGGGTGCACAGCCAGACGCCGTGCTTGTCCCACTGCAACACTTTGATGCGTGAGCGTGCCTTGTTGCAGAAAACCACCGCGGTTCCCGGCGGTAAGGGCGAGGGCAAGTGTTCATCGGCCAGCCGGGTCAGGGTATCAATACCCCGGCGCATATCGGTCGGCTCACGGGCCAGCCAGATGGCATGAGGCATTAGCATAGGTTGAGCTCCGCCATGATGGCCGGCAACTGGCTGGGCTGGCAGGTGATGGAGCACCGTTTTAAATTCAGGGTAATGGCGGGCATATGCGGGTCTATGTTGGGGAGGGATAGCGGTGCCTCTTCAGGGGCAACAGTCACCGGAATAAAAGGGGGTTCAGCGGCCGGTGACGTTGGGATTTTGGTCCACTTGCCGACCCAGTTGCAAAAGGTTTTGACATTGAGATGGTGTTGCAGGCTGTACTGAGTGCGGGACAGGCCGCTGAATTGCCAGTCGGCGACATGTTGCTGCTGTTGTTGGAGGGTATGGCGAGATTTTGGCATGGGGGAACCTGCGTAGTGAACATGAGGTTCAAGCGTGCCGAGTCGCACAAGGATTAACAATGTGAGTTCACCGCGTGCTTACAATGGAAAGACTGATGGAAGAGGTATTTGGATAATGGTTAAGAAGCCAAGTCAACAAGCCTCATCACGCGCAGCGGTAACACCAGAACAGGCTGACGAACTGGCACAGCGCCTGGCAGATAAGCCTTATGGTGATCCTGTAAAATCAGTCCCTGAGAAAGAGGTCCCGGAAAAGCAGTGCAGAACTACAATTTCTCTACATGAATCTATGTTGTTAAAGGTTGAAGATCTAGCACTGAAAAACAAGCGGAATGGTATAGAGCCTAAGAATGTAAGCGCCATTGTAAGGGAAGCTCTGGAGCTCTACCTAAATAATATGAAATCATAAATCATAAATCATAAATCATACTTGTGAAGTGTTATTTATGAGGTGTGAAGTATGATTTAATGCGAATATGCGTGGCCACCTTTTGGTGGCCGAACACTTTAGAGCATCCCAAAGATACAATTCCCTCTAGCCGGTCTTCATTCTAACTCAGCTAGAAGGATTCAAACTTTTTAGCAGGCTTACCGCTTCGGTTTCTGGCATCTGGAACTGAACGCGATGGCGTGCTGCGACATCGAGCGCAAACACCTTCGTATACACCTCCGTGGAGCTGACCGACTTGTGTCCCATCAACGCCTGCAACACCTTGAGCGGAATGCCGGCATACAGCATGTGCATCGTAAGCACGTGGTGAACTCACCTTGCGTTGCAAGGTGAGTTTGTGTTTTGGATTTTCAGAGGACTAACGGAAGGTATTGCCGGCGTACGGCAGCAGCTCATTCAACCGCCGGTTCGGCCACGACGGCAACCGCGTCAGTACATCACGCAACCAGGCATACGGCTCCAAACCGTTCAGCTTTGCCGTCTCCAGCAGACTCAGGATATTCGCCATTCGCTGACCCGCTCGCAGACTGCCTGCGAAGAGCCAGTTCTTGCGCCCAACCGCCACCGGACGTATCACGTTCTCCGCCCGGTTGTTGTCTATCGGTACCCGACCATCCTCCAGATAGACCAGTAACGCCGCCCATCGCTTCAACGTATAGTCGATGGCCTTGCGTATCCCCGAGTTTGGTGCCGTCTTCTGCTGCTTCACCTGTAACCAGCTTTCGAACGCCTTCAACCGCGGTTTGGCATAACGGTGTCGCCATCGTCGTCGTTGTTCTGCCGGGCGCTGCTTTATCCGTCGCTCCAGGTTGTACAGCTCGCGGATAGTGGCCAGGGCGATTTCTGCCACCGGACTGCCGTTCGCCTTGTGCTGGTCGAAGAACTTCCGACGCACATGCGCCCAGCAGCCGGCTTCCTTCACGCTACCTTCGTCGAACAGCGCCCGGTAACCGGCATAGCCGTCCACGACCAACGTACCCTGCCAGCTATCCAGCATCGCGCTGGCATAGGTGCCACTGCGGCCCGGCTGGCAGTCATACAGCACCACCGCCCTGTCTGCCCCGGCGGCGCTGACGTAGGCCCACAGATACCCCTTCTGGCTGTGACCTTTTTCGGGATTGAGCAACAGTAACGGTGTCTCATCCGCCTGCAGTACCGCTTGCTGCAGCAGGTCCTGCCGCAGGGCGTCGGCCAGTGGCTTCAGTGCCGCCCCCACCGCACCGAACCAACCAGCCAGCGTGCTGCAGGGAATATCGATACCGTGACGCAGGTAGATTTTCTGCTGACGGTATAGCGGCAGATGGTCACTGCATTTGGCTACGGTGACCTGGGCCAACAACCCCGGACCGGGCTGGCCTTTTTCGATAAGCTGAGGCGGTAAGGGAACGGTATGGACGGTTTCACAGCAGGGACAGCTGTAGTGCGGGCGCACCGTGCGATGCACCACCACCCGAGCCGGAATGTACTCCAGCCGTTCGCTCACCTCATCACGCAGGGGGCGCAGGGCGTGCCCGCAGTCGGGGCAGTCATGACTGCTCAGGTCAAGACGGACCGTTTCACGGGATAACTCTGGCGGCAATGGCTGGCGTTTGGGCGGTGTGCCAGGGAGCGCCTTGCCTGCCGGTAACACCGCCGCCAACTGCTGTTCCAGGTCGGCGGTGTCGGCATCGACATCCTCTTCCGCCAGGCTCCGCTGTTCGCCCTGGAAGGCTTCACTCTTGCGGCCGAAGCGCCAGCGACGGCCGGCCTTCAGCGCGTCTTCCAGGGCCTGGATGTAGTGAGCCTGAGCTTCGAGCAGGGCCAGAGCCCGGACACGTAACTCATGGGGATCTTGTGTGGTAAACAGCGCGTCGATATCCATATCAGCAGCTTGACATAACGGACGGTGATAATCACGTCATATCATGACGTTAACGTTTAACGTCTCAGGTTTCCCAGCCCGGCAGGTCAAGCCCCTCAACCTGTTGCCAGTCTACCCCCTTGGTCAGCCAGGCGAACTGCTCTGCCGTCAGCGGCCAGGCGGTATCCCCGGGGCGGGGCCAGGTGAAGTGGCCCTGATGCAACCGGCGGGTGCACAGCCAGACGCCGTGCTTGTCCCACTGCAACACTTTGATGCGTGAGCGTGCCTTGTTGCAGAAAACCACCGCGGTTCCCGGCGGTAAGGGCGAGGGCAAGTGTTCATCGGCCAGCCGGGTCAGGGTATCAATACCCCGGCGCATATCGGTCGGCTCACGGGCCAGCCAGATGGCATGAGGCATTAGCATAGGTTGAGCTCCGCCATGATGGCCGGCAACTGGCTGGGCTGGCAGGTGATGGAGCACCGTTTTAAATTCAGGGTAATGGCGGGCATATGCGGGTCTATGTTGGGGAGGGATAGCGGTGCCTCTTCAGGGGCAACAGTCACCGGAATAAAAGGGGGTTCAGCGGCCGGTGACGTTGGGATTTTGGTCCACTTGCCGACCCAGTTGCAAAAGGTTTTGACATTGAGATGGTGTTGCAGGCTGTACTGAGTGCGGGACAGGCCGCTGAATTGCCAGTCGGCGACATGTTGCTGCTGTTGTTGGAGGGTATGGCGAGATTTTGGCATGGGGGAACCTGCGTAGTGAACATGAGGTTCAAGCGTGCCGAGTCGCACAAGGATTAACAATGTGAGTTCACCGCGTGCTTAC
>NZ_JVEL01000351.1:0-1356 GCF_001076875.1 Serratia sp. 506_PEND | reverse complement strand
TGCAATGGTACGCAGACTACATTGACAATCTTGCCACCGGCGCAGAAAAGAAAACGGCATAACCCGGACGCCTAGCTTTCAAGACTGGGCGTCTTCTCTCTTGTATCAAATCCCCAAATTATTCACTTCTAAAATTTAATACCTCTGATCCATTTTAACTAAACGTCTGCTTTATGCTTTTTGATAAAAGCATAAACAACATTACTCCTGCCAGTAAAACCCTACAAACATCGCTAAATCTTGTATGGCAATTCGCATTTTACTCACCCCATACAGGAAACTCACCAGATGAAAAAATTTCTCACGCTTGCCTTACTGGCAGCACTGCCTTTTCTCGTTGAGCGCCTGCTGGTGCTGATTCATCTCATCGTGCTCTCAGTTCTGGCTCAATAGCCGACCTTCACGTGTCCGGCAACCCCGGACGGCTCAATCCCAATACATATTTGACTCAACTCAGGTGCAATATGCGCATTTACATCGACGACGGTTCGACTCACATCAAAATGCTGTGGGAGCAACACGGCAAGACAGTTACCCACATCAGCCCCAACAGCTTCAAACGAGGCTGGTCAGCCACGTTTGGCAACGGGAAGCCGTTTAACTACACGGCGGGCAAAGAGAAATATTCATTCGACCTGATTTCCCCCGATGCCCTCACCACCAGCAATATCGAATGGCAGTACAGCCCGCTCAACGCGGTCGCTGTGCAGCATGCCTTACTGACCAGTGGTCTTGCGCCGCAGAGCGTGGATATCGTGGTCACGCTGCCGCTGGCGGAGTTCTACGACGAAGATGCCCAGTACCGGCTTGATAACATTGAGCGCAAGAAGCAGAACCTGCTGCAACCGGTGGTACGGGATAACGGCCACGTATTTACTATCACCCGCGTTACCGTGCGCCCGGAATCTATTCCCGCCGGGATTACGCTGTGCGATCAACTATCGGCTTCCAACTCAGTGCTGATCATTGACCTTGGTGGAACGACTCTGGATATCTCACAGGTGGCAGGCCAGATGTCTTCAGTATCGCGTATTTATGGCGATCCGGCTCTCGGCGTATCACTGGTGACCGACGAGGTGCAGCAGGCGTTACGTAAAGCCGATATGGCATTATCCCGCTACAACGTGGATCGGTTGATTATCAAACGGTTCGACGATACGTACCTGGCTAACAATATCAACGATCCGAGGGCTGTTGATAGCATAAAGCAGGCAATTCACAGTGGTATCTCGCGTTATCGCGCACGGGTGTTGGAAGCGATTGATCGCTTCAAAGGTTATACCCACGTAGCGGTGGTTGGCGGTGGAGCCAGCCTGCTAGCTGATGCCATTCGTACTCACGTTAACCTGCGCGAAG
>NZ_JVEL01000350.1:0-5323 GCF_001076875.1 Serratia sp. 506_PEND | reverse complement strand
GTAAGCACGCGGTGAACTCACATTGTTAATCCTTGTGCGACTCGGCACGCTTGAACCTCATGTTCACTACGCAGGTTCCCCCATGCCAAAATCTCGCCATACCCTCCAACAACAGCAGCAACATGTCGCCGACTGGCAATTCAGCGGCCTGTCCCGCACTCAGTACAGCCTGCAACACCATCTCAATGTCAAAACCTTTTGCAACTGGGTCGGCAAGTGGACCAAAATCCCAACGTCACCGGCCGCTGAACCCCCTTTTATTCCGGTGACTGTTGCCCCTGAAGAGGCACCGCTATCCCTCCCCAACATAGACCCGCATATGCCCGCCATTACCCTGAATTTAAAACGGTGCTCCATCACCTGCCAGCCCAGCCAGTTGCCGGCCATCATGGCGGAGCTCAACCTATGCTAATGCCTCATGCCATCTGGCTGGCCCGTGAGCCGACCGATATGCGCCGGGGTATTGATACCCTGACCCGGCTGGCCGATGAACACTTGCCCTCGCCCTTACCGCCGGGAACCGCGGTGGTTTTCTGCAACAAGGCACGCTCACGCATCAAAGTGTTGCAGTGGGACAAGCACGGCGTCTGGCTGTGCACCCGCCGGTTGCATCAGGGCCACTTCACCTGGCCCCGCCCCGGGGATACCGCCTGGCCGCTGACGGCAGAGCAGTTCGCCTGGCTGACCAAGGGGGTAGACTGGCAACAGGTTGAGGGGCTTGACCTGCCGGGCTGGGAAACCTGAGACGTTAAACGTTAACGTCATGATATGACGTGATTATCACCGTCCGTTATGTCAAGCTGCTGATATGGATATCGACGCGCTGTTTACCACACAAGATCCCCATGAGTTACGTGTCCGGGCTCTGGCCCTGCTCGAAGCTCAGGCTCACTACATCCAGGCCCTGGAAGACGCGCTGAAGGCCGGCCGTCGCTGGCGCTTCGGCCGCAAGAGTGAAGCCTTCCAGGGCGAACAGCGGAGCCTGGCGGAAGAGGATGTCGATGCCGACACCGCCGACCTGGAACAGCAGTTGGCGGCGGTGTTACCGGCAGGCAAGGCGCTCCCTGGCACACCGCCCAAACGCCAGCCATTGCCGCCAGAGTTATCCCGTGAAACGGTCCGTCTTGACCTGAGCAGTCATGACTGCCCCGACTGCGGGCACGCCCTGCGCCCCCTGCGTGATGAGGTGAGCGAACGGCTGGAGTACATTCCGGCTCGGGTGGTGGTGCATCGCACGGTGCGCCCGCACTACAGCTGTCCCTGCTGTGAAACCGTCCATACCGTTCCCTTACCGCCTCAGCTTATCGAAAAAGGCCAGCCCGGTCCGGGGTTGTTGGCCCAGGTCACCGTAGCCAAATGCAGTGACCATCTGCCGCTATACCGTCAGCAGAAAATCTACCTGCGTCACGGTATCGATATTCCCTGCAGCACGCTGGCTGGTTGGTTCGGTGCGGTGGGGGCGGCACTGAAGCCACTGGCCGACGCCCTGCGGCAGGACCTGCTGCAGCAAGCGGTACTGCAGGCGGATGAGACACCGTTACTGTTGCTCAATCCCGAAAAAGGTCACAGCCAGAAGGGGTATCTGTGGGCCTACGTCAGCGCCGCCGGGGCAGACAGGGCGGTGGTGCTGTATGACTGCCAGCCGGGCCGCAGTGGCACCTATGCCAGCGCGATGCTGGATAGCTGGCAGGGTACGTTGGTCGTGGACGGCTATGCCGGTTACCGGGCGCTGTTCGACGAAGGTAGCGTGAAGGAAGCCGGCTGCTGGGCGCATGTGCGTCGGAAGTTCTTCGACCAGCACAAGGCGAACGGCAGTCCGGTGGCAGAAATCGCCCTGGCCACTATCCGCGAGCTGTACAACCTGGAGCGACGGATAAAGCAGCGCCCGGCAGAACAACGACGACGATGGCGACACCGTTATGCCAAACCGCGGTTGAAGGCGTTCGAAAGCTGGTTACAGGTGAAGCAGCAGAAGACGGCACCAAACTCGGGGATACGCAAGGCCATCGACTATACGTTGAAGCGATGGGCGGCGTTACTGGTCTATCTGGAGGATGGTCGGGTACCGATAGACAACAACCGGGCGGAGAACGTGATACGTCCGGTGGCGGTTGGGCGCAAGAACTGGCTCTTCGCAGGCAGTCTGCGAGCGGGTCAGCGAATGGCGAATATCCTGAGTCTGCTGGAGACGGCAAAGCTGAACGGTTTGGAGCCGTATGCCTGGTTGCGTGATGTACTGACGCGGTTGCCGTCGTGGCCGAACCGGCGGTTGAATGAGCTGCTGCCGTACGCCGGCAATACCTTCCGTTAGTCCTCTGAAAATCCAAAACACAAACTCACCTTGCAACGCAAGGTGAGTTCACCACGTGCTTACTCTCAATTTTCTGTATCAACCCGCAGAACATCGTGTGACGGGTTATTATTTCGATGGCCAGGGGCACTGGGTGGGGCAGCCAGGCCCTGAAGCCATCAAATTGCTTCGTGGGAGTGAGGCTGCCGCGCCGATCATTCAGCCGGTGGCAGCCTCCCCTGATGCCCCACCACCCAATACCATCTGGACATTTACCGGTGAGGGAGGCAAGACGCTTTGGCAGGCCTGCGGCGGGCAAAACAGCGGTTGCGCAATCATTGCCAACACGAAGTATTACGTGGCGGTCCTGAACCATCAATCCGCGCGAGGGTGTGCGTTCGGTGATTTTTATATCGTCGCCCGCGACACCGCTACCTGGCAACAGTACGAGACCGGCACCTGCAGCCCCGATGCGTGGATACGAAAAGGTACCATCAGCCACGGGCAGTACCTTTCCGTCGACATCGGCGTGAACAACACGCTGGTACAGCAGTACCCCATCGGCTACTGGTCAATGAAAAAGGAATTCTCCGGTAAGAACCGTCCTTCATGGGATAAGGCTAAGGCCAACGCTAAACAATCACAGCAATAAGTCCGTCTTCAGTTTCTGCGGATAATCCACTTCGCTGGCTGGCAGAACAGCACAGCTATCGCTGATAACAGCAATGGGTCAATCATAAAACAATTCACTCTCAGGCCATGCCTCCTTCGGGACGCATGGCCTTTTCCTTTTATGTCATTTCAGTCAGGAGTTAATCATGAAATTAGCCAGCCGCTTTGGGTCCATAAACCAGATACGCCGCGACAGACCGTTAACCCGTGAAGAGCTGATGCAGGTGGTGCCCAGCGTCTTCGGGGAAGATAAACATGCATCCCGAAGTGAAAAATACACCTTCATTCCCACCATCACCCTGCTGGAGAACCTGCAACGCGAAGGGTTCGAACCTTTCTTTGCCTGCCAGTCACGCGTACGCGACCCAGGCCGTCGCGAACACACGAAACATCTGCTGCGTCTGCGCAAATCAGGGCAAATCACCGGTCAACAGGTCCCGGAGATAATCATTCTGAATTCTCACGGTGGCGAGTCCAGCTTTCAGTTACTTCCGGGAATTTTCCGAAGCGTGTGTACCAACTCGCTTGTCTGCGGGCAGTCATTTGGCGAAATCAGAGTTCCGCACCGGGGCAATGTGGTGGAAAAGGTGATTGAAGGCGCTTACGAAGTGCTCAGCGTTTTTGAGAAGGTCGAAGAGAAGCGTGACGCCATGCAGTCGCTGCGGTTACCACCACCCGCACAACACGCCCTGGCGAACGCCGCACTGACGTACCGCTTTGGAGAAGAGCACCAGCCGGTGACCGCCACGCAGATACTGACACCACGTCGCTATGAGGACCGGCAGGACGACCTGTGGACCGTTTATAACCGCATTCAGGAGTCTTTGCTCAAAGGTGGTCTGAGCGGACGGACCGCACAGGGAAAACGCACCCACACCCGCGCGATTAACGGCATAGAGGGTGACGTTAAATTAAACAGGGCGCTCTGGGTGATGGCGGAAAGTCTGCTGGAGACGCTGAAGTAGTGCCGCGTATTCCCGATGGCGTGATTCAGGTGGCGCCATATCCGCTTTCACTGCCCCACCGGACAGGTTGCCGCTCCGTCTCTGACGACGACCTGTGCGCCTGGTGCTCACACCTTCTTTATCGTCCCGGTGAGCTCAGCCTGTGCAGCTTAATTCTTCCTGAAGGCCACTGGCCATCACGCTGTGATGAAGATGGCTATGCGCAGTCCTGCCCGTCACTCCTGCTGAATCTGCATCCCCAACCCGATAAATAAACAAGGAAAAGCTAACATGACCGATATTATTAACCTTAACGACACCCCCCCGTTACAACCACAACCTGCCGGTGCAGGTTCTGCACCAGCGCTGACCGCTACGCTCGTTCCGGACGAACAACGCCTCAGCTTCTGGCCGCAGCATTTCGGCAGCATACCGCAGTGGATAATCCTCGAACCTACCGTCTTCGCCTGGATGGACCGCTTCTGCACAGACTACAACGGCGGCATCTGGCAGTTTTATACCCTGAGCAACGGCGGTGCGTTTATGGCCCCGGAAGCTGACGATGACAGCAACGAGTCCTGGTCGCTGTTCAACAGCATGAACGGTAACGGCGCTGAACTCAGCGCTGAAGCCGCCGGGATTGCCGTCTGTCTGATGACTTACAGCCACCACGCCATGCGCACCGAATGCGACGCCATGACGGAGCACTATTATCGCCTGCGGGATTACGCGCTCAACCACCCGGAATGTAACGCCATTATGCACATCATAGACTGAAACACAGGATACCCCACAATGAATACCCCCTTATCTCCCACCCTCACTGCACTCCCGTTACCCACACAACGCACCATTCAGCGCGCGCTGGCGCTGCTGGAACAACACCTGCGCAAGCCAGGCGAGTCATTTACATCACCTGAGGCGGTTCGCCACTGGCTACGCCTGCAGATGGCCGGGCTGGAGCGTGAAGTGTTTATGGCGCTTTACCTGGACAACCAGCACCGGTTACTGGCTCATGAAACGCTCCTCACCGGCACGATTAACCAGACGCAGGTTCATCCCCGCGAAGTGGTGAAATCCGGTCTGAAGCATAACTGCGCCGCTGTCATTGTGGCGCATTGCCACCCGTCAGGGCTTGCCGAACCCAGCAATGCCGATCGACAGATAACAGAGCGTCTTAAAAAGGTGCTGGGCATGGTCGATATCCGCCTGCTGGACCATCTGGTGGTGGGTGGAATGGATATCGTCTCGTTTGCTGATAGAGGCTGGTTATAGAGGGAAAACAGAGATGAAAATTATCAGTAAACGCCAGGCAATGGCGATTTACCGCCAATATCCGCAGTCCCGCCTGTTTCGCTTCTGCACCGGAAAATATCAGTGGTCCGGCAGCGTCTGCCACTACTACGGTCGAAAAGTC
>NZ_JVEL01000349.1:0-58622 GCF_001076875.1 Serratia sp. 506_PEND | reverse complement strand
GCTGCAGCAGGCCGAAGGGATCATCGGTTCCGGCGGTAAAATTGACGAAGCCTTCCTGCAGCAGGCGCCCAAACTGCGCGCGGCCTCGACCGTTTCCGTCGGCTACGACAACTTCGACGTCGAGGCGCTCAACGCCCATAACGTGCTGCTGATGCATACCCCGACGGTGCTGACCGAAACCGTCGCCGACACCATCATGAGCCTGGTGCTGGCGACCGCGCGCCGGGTGGTGGAAGTGGCGGAGCGGGTGAAGGCCGGCGAATGGCGCGGCAGCATCGGGCCGGACTGGTTCGGCGTCGACGTGCACCACAAAACCATCGGCATCCTCGGCATGGGGCGCATCGGCCTGGCGCTGGCGCAGCGCGCGCACTTCGGCTTCGGCATGCCGGTGCTCTACAACGCCCGCCGCACGCACGAAGAGGCGGAACAGCGCTTCAACGCGCGCCGCTGCGATCTGGATACCCTGTTGGCCGAATCGGATTTCGTTTGCATCACACTGCCGCTGACCGAACAAACCTTCCACATGATCGGCCGCGAGCAGCTGGCGAAGATGAAGCAAAGCGGCATTCTGATCAACGCCGGCCGCGGGCCGGTGGTGGATGAGCAAGCGCTGATCGAAGCGCTGCAAAACGGCGTGATCCACGCCGCCGGGTTGGACGTGTTCGAGAAAGAGCCGCTGCCGGCCAATTCGCCGCTGCTCAGCATGCCGAACGTGGTGGCGTTGCCGCACATCGGTTCCGCCACCCATGAAACGCGCTACGGCATGGCCGCCTGCGCGGTGGATAATTTGATCGCCGCGTTGACCGGCACGGTGAAAGAAAACTGCGTCAACCCGCAGCTGTTGCGGAAATAACTCAGCGCGGCCGGTGGTCTGCGGATAACCGGCCGTGTTGCTCTTCCTGCTGCGGCGCGAACAGCGCCTGCAGCTGATGTTCTTCGGCGAAGTGCTGCAATTCGGCATCCTGAATTGCCTGAACGATCTCTTCTCGCCAGTTTTTGTCCGTCATCGCTAACCTCCTTTGATGTTCATCGTTTAATCTGCCGCAGCGCGCGCGCAAAGCCAAGCCGAATCAATCCGAAAACGCTCCGCCCTTCTCCTCCTCCCCGAAAAACCCTCTCAGGGAGGAGGCCATTTTTCCGCCGTTTGCCACACTGGCGCTACCCAGCGGAAAAAACGCTTCCTGCCGCGCGTAAGGAGAGCCATGAAACTGTTACCCCTGCCCTTGTTGATGCTGCTGTCGCCTTCGGCGCTGGCCGGCTGGACGTTGCCGGGATTCCCGGCCTTCGACGAAACGGCCGCCGGGCTGTTCGCCAGCCAGGCCGCGCTGCCCAAGGGCCAGTTGCCGCTGCGCCTGTATCAGGATAACCACTGCTGGCAGCCGGCCGAGGCGGTAAAACTTAACCAGGCGCTGTCGCTGCAGCCCTGCGGCGCCAACCCGCCGGTCAGCTGGCGGCAGTTCCGCGCCGGTGACTATCAGGTGCGCATCGACACGCGCAGCGGCACGCCGACGCTGCAGCTCAGCCTGAGCCGCGCGCCGGAAAGCGCCGCCGTTGCCGTGCGCAGTTGCCCGCGCTGGGACGGCAAGCCGGTCACGGTCGACGTCGCCTCCACCTTCGCCGAAGGCGAAACGCTGCGCGATTTCTATTCCGGTCAAACGGCGCAGGTAAGCCAGGGGAAAATCACGCTGCAGCCCGCCGCCGCCAGCGGCGGCCTGTTGCTGCTGGAATCCGCCGCCACGGCGAAACCGGCGGCGTTCAGTTGGCATAACGCCACGGTCTACTTCGTGCTGACCGATCGCTTTGAGAACGGCAATCCGGCCAATGACCACAGCTACGGGCGCCGCAGCGACGGCCTGCAGGAAATAGGCACCTTTCACGGCGGCGATCTGGCCGGCCTGACGCAGAAGCTGGATTATCTGCAGCAGCTCGGCGTCAACGCCTTGTGGATCAGCTCGCCGCTGGAGCAGATCCACGGCTGGGTCGGCGGCGGCACCCAAGGCGATTTCCCGCATTACGCCTATCACGGCTATTACGCGCTGGACTGGACGCGCCTCGACGCCAACATGGGCACCGAACAGGAGCTGCGCACGCTGGTCGAGCAGGCGCATCGCCGCGGCATTCGCATTCTGTTCGACGTGGTGGTGAACCACGTCGGCTACGCCACGCTGGCGGATATGCAGACGTTCCACTTCGGCTCGCTGTATCTGCAAGGCGCGGAGGTGGAGAAAACCCTGGGGAAAAACTGGAGCGACTGGCGCCCCGGGCCAGGGCAAAACTGGCACAGCTTCAACGACTACATCAACTTCAGCGACAAGGCGGGCTGGCGCCCATGGTGGGGGAAAAATTGGATCCGCACCGACATCGGCGACTATGACGCGCCGGGCTATGACGATTTGACGATGTCGCTGGCCTTCCTGCCGGACATCAAAACCGAAGCGCCCGGCGCCAGCGGCCTGCCGCTGTTCTACCGCCACAAACCCGACACCGCCGCGCGCGACATGCCCGGCGCCGCCACCCGCGATTACCTGACCATCTGGCTCAGCCAGTGGGTACGCGATTACGGTATCGACGGTTTCCGCGTCGATACCGCCAAGCACGTGGAAAAACCGACGCTGGCGCTGTTGAAACAGCGCGCCACGGCGGCATTGGCGGCGTGGAAAGCGGAGCATCCGCAGCAGGCGCTGGATGATGCGCCGTTTTGGATGACCGGCGAGGCCTGGGGCCACGGGGTGATGAAAAGCGATTATTACCAAAACGGTTTCGACGCGATGATCAACTTCGATTTCCAGGACCAGGCGTCGCAGGCGCTGGGCTGCTTCGCCGATATCGACGCCACCTACCGGCAGATGGCCGAACGGCTGCAGGACTTCAACGTGCTGAGCTACCTCTCTTCACACGACACCCGGCTGTTCTTCGCCAGCGACGCCAAAGGCTCGCAGGTGCACCAACAGCGGGCGGCGAACCTGCTGTTGCTGGCGCCGGGCGCGGTGCAGATTTACTACGGCGATGAAAGCGGCCGCCCTCTCGGCCCAACCGGCTCCGATCCGCTGCAGGGCACCCGCTCCGACATGAACTGGCCTGAGCTGCAGGGGGAAAAAGCCCCGCTGCTGGCCCACTGGCAACGGTTGGGGCAGTTCCGCGCTCGCCACCCGGCGATCGGCGGCGGCGTGCAAACCCCGTGGCCGCACGCCGCCTACTATGCTTTCAGCCGTCGGCTCGGCGACGATAAGGTGATGGTGGTATGGGCCGGCGAACGGTCACAATAATCCAGCGTAATATGCTACTAATCGGCCAATGAGCGAAGTTTGTGCCCATTGGCCGATTTGTCGGCCGCATTGCAGCGGGATTTGTCTGGCGGTATGGTGGGTGATTACCTGCTAAGAAACAGTACTGCTGCACCTATGACTTTCTCACTTTTCGGCGAAAAATTTACCCGTTATGCGGGCATTACCCGTTTGATGGACGACCTGAACGAAGGCCTGCGCACCCCCGGTGCCATCATGCTCGGCGGCGGCAATCCGGCGCAGATCCCAGAGATGGAAGCCTACTTCAAACAGCTGTGCCAGGAGATGCTCGACCAGGGCAAACTGACCGAGGCGCTGTGCAACTACGACGGCCCGCAAGGCAAGGACGCGCTGCTGAAAGCGCTGGCCAATCTGCTGCGCGACGAGCTCGGCTGGGAGATTTCGCCACAGAATATTGCACTGACTAACGGCAGCCAAAGCGCGTTTTTCTACTTGTTCAACCTGTTCGCCGGCCGCTACGCCGACGGTTCGCGCCGCCGCGTGCTGTTCCCATTGGCGCCGGAATATATCGGCTATGCCGACGCCGGGCTGGACGAAGGGCTGTTCGTCTCCGCCAAACCGAACATCGAGCTGCTGCCGGACGGCCAGTTCAAGTATCACGTCGATTTCGAACATCTCACCATCGGCGATGACATCGGCATGATCTGCGTTTCACGGCCGACCAACCCGACCGGCAACGTGATCACCGACGAAGAGCTGATGAAGCTCGACCTGCTGGCGCAGCAGCGTGATATTCCGCTGGTGATCGACAACGCCTACGGCGTGCCGTTCCCCGGCATCATCTTCAGCGACGCCACGCCGCTGTGGAACCCGAACACCATCCTGTGCATGAGCCTGTCCAAGCTCGGCCTGCCGGGCTCGCGCTGCGGCATCGTGATCGCCGACGAGAAGGTGATCACCGCGCTAACCAACATGAACGGCATCATCAGCCTGTCGCCGGGCAGCATGGGGCCGGCGATGGCGACGGAAATGATCGCGCGCGGCGATCTGCTGCGCCTGTCGAACGAGGTGATTCGCCCGTTCTACAAACAGCGCGTCGAGCACACCATCGAGATTATTCGCCGCTACCTGTCGCCGGAGCGCTGCCTGATCCACAAACCGGAAGGGGCTATCTTCCTCTGGCTGTGGTTCAAGGATCTGCCGATCACCACCGAAGTGCTGTATCAGCGCCTGAAAAAGCGCGGCGTGCTGATGGTGCCGGGCCACTACTTCTTCCCGGGGCTGGAGCACGACTGGCCGCACACTCACCAGTGCATGCGCATGAACTACGTGCCCGATCCGGAGAAAATCGAGCGCGGCGTGGCGATCCTGGCGGAAGAGATCGAACGCGCGCATCAGGAAGCGAACTGAGCTCAACCCATCGGGGCGCCACCACGGCGCCCTTTTTTTGGATTACAGCGTCCAGAACAGCACCGCCAGCAGCTGCGGCGACATGATGCGCAGGAACATCGCCAACGGATATACGGTGGCGTAAGACAGCGCGGCGGCGCCGCTGGTGGGATGCAGACCGTTGGCGAAGGCCAGCGCCGGCGGATCGGTCATCGATCCCGCCAGCATGCCGGACAGCGTCAGATAGTTCATCTTGCCCACCGTGCGCGCCAGAATGCCGACGCTCAGCAGCGGAATAGCGGTGATCAAGGCGCCGTACCCGACCCACGTCAGCCCCTCGCCGTGCAGCAACGTATCGATGAAGTTGCCGCCCGACTTCAATCCGACCACCGCCAGAAACAGCACGATGCCCAGTTCGCGCAGCGCCAGGTTGGCGCTCGGCGGCATAAACCAGTACAGCTTGCCGATGCTGCCGATGCGCCCCAGGATCAGCGCCGCCACCAGCGGCCCGCCGGCCAGCCCCAGCCGCAATGCCGCCGGGAAGCCGGGCACGAACAGCGGAATGGAACCGAGCAATACCCCGAGACCAATACCGATAAAGACCGGCAGCATCTGCACCTGCTGCAGTTTTTGTTGGGCGTTGCCGACAATCGCCGTCACCGCATCGATGGCCTCCGGCCGGCCGACCAGGTTGAGAATGTCGCCAAACTGCAGCGTCACGTTGCTGCCGGCCACCAGCTCCACGCCGGCGCGGTTGAGGCGTGAAATCACCACGTCATACTTTTGCTTCAGATTCAGATCGCGGATTTTCTTGCCCAGCACCTGCTCGTTGGTCACCACCGCCCTCACCACCTGTAGCGCAGTGCCGCGCGTCGACAGCGAGGCATCCACCTCTTCGCCGATCACCAACCGGGCGTTCTCCAGATCTTCGCGTTTGCCCACCAGGTGCAGGTAGTCGCCAAGCTCCAGCCGCTCGTGCGGCGCCGGCACCATCAGCAGCTCCCCGCGCTTGAGGCGCGAACAGACGATCGCTTCACCGTTGAGCAGCGGCACGCTTTTGATCGCCATGCCCTGCAGATTGGGGTTGCGCACCGCCACGTTGATGGCGTGCAGCAGCTCGCGCTGATTGCCCAGACGGCTTTCAAACGCCTGCGCCTCACGCTCGATGTTGATGCGGAAAAACAGCCGGATCAGCCACATCACCAGCAGGATGCCGCATATGCCGAACGGATAGGCCATGGCGTAGCCCATCCCCATGCCGTCCACCAGCGCCGGATCGGAACCGAGATCGGTCAGGATTTGTTGACCGGCGCCCAGCGCCGGGGTGTTGGTGACCGCGCCGGAGAACACGCCGAGGATGATCGGCAGCGGCACGTCGAACAGCTTGTGTACCGCCGCCGCCACTATGCCGCCGGTCACCACCAGCAGCACCGCGAAGGCGTTGAGCCGCAGACCGGAGACGCGCAGCGAAGAGAAGAAACCGGGGCCGACCTGGATGCCGATGGTGTAGACGAACAGGATCAGGCCAAACTCCTGGATAAAGTGCAGCATGTCCCCGTTCAGGCTGATTTGCCCGCTCTGGGCAAAGTGGCCAACCAGGATACCGCCGAACAGCACGCCGCCGATGCCCAGCCCGACGCCATACAACTTCCAGTTCCCCATCCACAGCCCAATGACGGCCGCCAACGCCAACATGCTGACGGTCAGGGCGATATCGCTCATAGGTCACATCCTTGCCAAAAAAGTTGAACACGGGATTTGCGGCCAAAGACACACAATTAACAAGGATTATGGCATCGGGCAGAAGGGGGGACTGTGGCACGCGCCACATAACGCAGCGAGGGAGATCCGTTGGGATCTCCCTCGCATGATGATGACCGCTTTTCAGTCGGTTATTTCGCTTCCAGCTCCGGCGTCGCACCGATGGCGATACGCTGCGGCTGCAAGGCTTCCGGCACCTGACGCACCAGATCAATGTGCAGCAGACCGTTTTCAAATTTGGCTTCGGACACCTGCAGATGCTCCGCCAGGGTGAAAGTCAGCTGGAACTCTTTGCACACCAGACCTTGATGCAGGTATTCAACCTGTTTTTCCGGCGGCGTGGGTTTACCGCTGACGGTCAACCGCGGCCCTTCCACTTCGATATTCAGTTCGCTTTGCCGGAAACCGGCCAGCGCCAGAGAAATGCGGTAGTGATTGTCATCGCTTTTCTCGATGTTATACGGCGGGAACCCCTGAGGTTCCTGGCCGCCCATTGAACTGGCCAATTTATCAAAACCAATCCACTGACGCAGAAGCGGGGATAAATCGTAATTACGCATAGGAACAACTCCTTTCATTAAGCGAGATGTGTTTATTCAGCCCCCTGACGGCAGGCTAATCATGACTTCATATTTACCGGCAGCGTACCTGCCGGCGAAACGGAAATTTATTTAATTTCGATGCGGCGCGGTTTTAATGTTTCCGGCACGATGCGTTGCATGTCGATATACAACAGGCCATTCTCCAGTTTGGCGCCTTTAATTTGAATATGTTCGGCCAGCTGGAATTTACGCTCGAAATTACGCTCGGCGATGCCCTGGTATAAATAGGTTTTTTCTGCCGGTTCATTGTTGTGCGCCCCGCGCACGATCAGCAGATTATCCTGCGTGGTGATCTCCAGCTCCTGCTCGGCAAACCCGGCTACCGCGATGGCGATCCGATAATGATTTTCATCCACCAGTTCGACATTATAAGGGGGATAACCGCCGTTTCCCTGACTCTGGCCAGCCTCCAGCGCGTTGAACAGGCGATCGAAACCAATGGCGGAACGGTATAGCGGGGAAAGATCAAAATTACGCATAAAACAGCCTCCTAAGGCACTTCAGCGAGGTTGAAATAAATACGCCTTCCACTCTGGACAGGCTAATTAAGCCAGAATTCCCTTACGGCGAATTCTCAATTCGGCTCTGATGATAAAATGGGGGTTGCTTTCATCAATTCAACAGGCGAGGATCAAAAAAAATTTGCATCAATAAGGTAAAAGTTTTTTTTACCACTTACACTAAAGTGAGAGAGCCGCCACAGAGCGGGATTTTGCTTCTTTTAAAGCAGCAACAGGATGTTATAAATCAGCTTAATTTAGGGGAACAGCAACCCTGCAGGATGGATTAATGACGACGATGAAAGCGATAGCGACGGGCTGCATGTTGTTGGCGACCAGCGGTTGCTCCAGCGTAATGAGCCATACCGGCCCGAATCAGGGTTACTATCCCGGCACCCGCGCCAGCGTGGACATGCTGAAGGACGACAACACCAGCTGGGCGATGATGCCGCTGGTGGCGCTGGATCTGCCGTTCTCCGCGGTGATGGATACCGTGCTGCTGCCTTACGACTATCTGCGCTCCGGCAACGATGCCACCGCAGACTCGCCAAAAGCGCGTATCCTGCGCAGCGAGCAGCAGAATCTGGCGGCGACCGGCAATCCCGGCCAGGGCGACGACAGCACCGCCACGCACTAATCGCGCACGCAGCGGGTCATCAGGCCCGCCTTACGCCTCAACCACAAAGATCTGGTTGAACCCCGCTATCTCGCGCATAAACGCCACTTTCTTGCCATCCGGCGAAAACACCACGGCATCCCCCGACGGCGGCTGCACGCTGCGCGGCGTCAATCGCTGCAGGCGGCCGCTGGCCACCTCGCACAGCATCACGCTGTTGTCGCACACCAAGGCTATCGTCCCGCCCTGCGGGTGCCAGCTGAACGCCGACTGGATGTCATGCTCGCTGCGGCTCACCTGGCGCGGCTCGCCACCATTAGGCGACACCGTCCACAGCTGCACCACGCCGCCGTCGTCCTTCATCAGAAAAGCTATCTGGCTGCCGTCCGGCGAACTGCGCAGCCAGTGGCGCGGCGCACCAGCCACGCCAGGAAAACGGCGATCCCCGGTAAAGGTTACCCGCCGCTGCCTGACGCCAAGCGGCGGCGCCGGCAGCTCGCTTTCCGTCCCCTGCAGCGGCAGAGCGCCCGCCCGGGCGTAGTCGACGTCGTTCTCCGGCAGATCGACGATAAACACCTCAGACAGCTTCTCTCCGGCGGCGGACAACGTATCGCCGATAAATGCCAGCGCCCAGCGCTGCCGGCTGCCGTCGGCCTTACGGTAGCCTTCGCGGCCGATCCAGCCTTCTTCGTAAGCGCGATTAATCTGATCGCTGCCCGGCCGTGGCTGCGGCACCGTCTCGCTGACCAACACGCAATAGTGGCTGCCGTCGTACTCGCGCGGGTGCTGTTTTGGCGGGTTAACCCCGTGCAGCGGCACGGCCACGCCGACGTTGCGCAGATCGCGCGCCGGATCGCGTTCATGCATCACGTGATCGTTGTAGGTAAAGCTGAGGCGGCTGCCGTCCGGACTGAAAACGTGCACATGGCTGCCGCCGCGCAGCGCGCCGGGCGTATAGGGCGCGGTGATATCCAGCGCGTCGAGGGTGATGGCCAACTCGCGATCCGGTTCGCTGACGATCACCCCGCGGCGATGGTGAAAATCATACTGCCAGGCGCTGTCCGGGTGCTCAGGTCCGTGAATAAAGGCATAGCGCGCCGGCGCATCGGGGCTGACCGTGACCACGCCGACGTGGGCGCCGTGCTGGGCGCGATAAATCACCTCCACCGCGCCGCTGGCGACGTTGACACGCTCGATGCTGAGGCCGGTGAAAGAGGCGCCGTGCGGACGCACGTCATAAGCCAGCCATTGGCTGTCCGGCGTCCAGACGTTGATATTGGTTAACTGATGCCCACGAGGGTCGAAAGTCAGTTGTTTTTCCCGATGGCTCATGGCGGCTCTCCTGCACATGCTGGCACTGAGCCGTCATCTTACCGGATCGCCCGCAGCGTTTCATATGGCCTGTGAGGGTGAGGCGGGAGGAATTTTTCGGTTCGAAATCACGCAATTATTTTTCAGCGTCTTATCATTTAAGCCGATCGACGGCGTCGGCAGGAAATAAGCGGCCGACTAGGCGATTGTATTCCTGCCGGCGAAACTCAACGGCGCCAATGTAATAGGGTGGGTGATGAAAACGCTATTTTTTCATTCTCATCTTCCTTATAAGAATAAGGCAGCGGCGGCGCCTTACTTAACGCAAATAAATAAAAAATCGTGCCGCTAGACGACCGGTTTATGATTATTTTCACCGAAAACGCAATGTTCCTTCCGACCGTTGCCGTTTTCTGATCGGTGTGCCCGAGGGTCGGGCTGCGGGGTTTACAACTAATACAAAAAAGTACAAACTGGATTTTTAGTCCAAAAAAATCTTCTGGAGCCGGTATGAACACCCTCTTCGATGCCATTGTTTCCGCTCATCAGCAACTGCGCCCTCAGGTGCGGGTCACGCCGCTGGAGCGCAGCGTGCTGCTTTCTCAGCAATTGGGCTGCGAGCTGTATCTGAAATGCGACCACCTGCAGCACACCGGTTCCTTTAAATTTCGCGGCGCCAGCAACAAGCTGCGGCTGTTGGATAACGAGCAACGCCGGCGCGGCGTGATCGCCGCCTCAACCGGCAACCACGGCCAGGCGGTCGCTCTGGCGGGGCAGCGTATGGGCGTTGGCGTCACGGTTTATGCGCCGGAGACGGCGGCGAGCATCAAGCTCGACACCATCCGGGCGCTGGGCGGCATCGTGGAATTGGTGCCGGGCGATGCGCTGAACGCCGAACTGGCGGGGGAACTGGCCGCACGCGAACAGGGGAAAACCTATATCTCGCCGTATAACGACGAACAGGTGATCGCCGGCCAGGGCACCTGCGGCATGGAGCTGGTTGAACAACTCGCCGATCTGGACGCGGTATTCGTGGCGGTGGGCGGCGGTGGCTATATCGCCGGCATCGGCACCGTTCTGCGGCAACTGTCGCCAAACACGCAGCTTATCGCCTGCTGGCCGGAAAACGCCACCAGCCTGTACAGCGCGTTGGAAGCCGGCCATATCTTCCCGGTGGAAGAACAAGAAACCTTGTCCGACGGCACCGCCGGCGGCGTCGAGCCGGGCGCCGTGACCTTCCCGCTGTGCCAGCAGCTGATTGACCGTAAAGTGCTGGTCAGCGAGGCGGAGATCAAACTCGCGATGCGCCGGATCGCCGCCAGCGATCGCTGGATTATCGAAGGCGCAGCAGGCGTGGCGTTGGCGGCGGCGATCAAACTGGCGCCGGAATACCGAGGTAAAAAGGTGGCGGTGGTGCTGTGCGGTAAAAACATCGTGCTGGAGAAATACCTCAAGGCCATCGCCGATGCGCATCCTTAATCGGCAGCAAATTCTCGCTGCGTTCGACGCCGAGACCATAACGCCGCTGCTGAAGCAGGGTTTTATCGCCTACTCGCAACAGCGGGTACAACAGCCGCCGGCGCAGCATTTCCTGTTCGAACAGGCCGCCGGCGACTGCTGCATCAAATCCGCCTGGTTGGAAGGCGACGAACTGTTCGTGGTCAAGATCTCCACCGGTTTCTATCGCAATGCCGAACAAGGCCTGCCGAGCAATCAAGGGCTGATGATGGCGTTCTCCGCCCACACCGGCGAGCCCCGCGCACTGTTGCAGGATGAGGGTTGGCTGACCGCGCTACGCACCGCACTGGCCGGCCGCATCGCCGCCGATCTGTGCGCGCCGCCGCATATTCAGGCGATAGGCATGGTCGGCACCGGCCTGCAGGCGCGGCTGCAGCTGCAATGTCTGAAACCGGTGACCGATTGCCGCGAGGTATGGGTGTGGGGCCGCAACGAACAGGCGCTGGCGGCGTATCGACGCGATGTCGAGGCCGAGGGTTTTCGGGTGCGGGTCACGCAGGATGCGGCGGAGCTGGCGGCGCACTGTCAGCTGATCGTCACCACCACGCCCAGCCGCGAACCGATTTTGCAGGCGGCGGATATTCGGCCCGGCACGCACATTACCGCGGTGGGCGCCGACGCGCCCGGTAAGCAGGAGCTGGCGACCGAGCTGGTGGCCCGCGCGGACGCGCTGCTGGTCGATGCGCTGGCTCAGTGTACAGACTATGGCGAGATCGCAACGGCTTATCGGCAGCACAAGCTGATTTCAACGCCGATCGTCGAAATGGGCGCCGCATTGGCGCAGGGCGGACGGGTGCGACGCGAGCCGCATCACATCACCATCGCCGATCTCACCGGGCTGGCGATTCAGGATCTGCAGATCGCCAAAGGGGTGTTGGCGAAAGTATAAAGAGGCGCCGCAGCGCCCCGCGTTATCAGGCGTTGAGCACGAACTTCTCGATAGCGCGCGCCACGCCGTCTTCGGTATTGGCGCTGGTGACAAACTGCGCCACCGCTTTCAGTTCGGGAATGGCGTTGCCCATCGCAACGCCGACGCCGGCATATTCGATCATCGCCGTATCGTTGGCCTGATCCCCCAGCGTCATGATGTTTTCCCGCGCCACGCCCAAATGCTCGGCCAGCATTCTCACCCCGGCGCCCTTATCGACGTTCTTGTGCAGGATCTCGAGGAAATAAGGCGCGCTTTTCAGGATGGTATAACGCTCGCGCGTTTCCGCTGGGATGCGCGCGATAGCGCGGTCCAACAGCTCCGGCTCGTCGATCATCATCACTTTAGGGAAACGCATCTGGCGATCCATCTCTTCCACGCTGCGGTATTTCAGCGGAATGCCGGTCATTTCCGCTTCGTGTATGGTGTACTTGCCGATATCCTTGTTCGGGGTATACAGGGTATCGAAATCAAACGCCTGGTAGTGAACGCCGAACTCGCGCGCCATCTGCTCAAAGTGCAGATAATCCTCAAAGCCCAGCGTTTCTTGCAGAATGCAGGCGCCGTCAGCCGCACGCAGCACCAGCGCGCCGTTATAGGTGATACAGAAATCGCCGGGGCCCTGAATGTCCAACTGGCGCAGATAGTCCTGCACGCCGACATATGGCCGCCCGGTGGCCAGCACCACGTGCACCCCTTTGCGCCGCGCCGCCGCGATAGCCTGCTTTACCGCCGGCGTGATTTGGTGCTGCGGATCCAGCAACGTGCCGTCCATGTCGATCGCAATCAGTTCAATAGCCATTCAACGCTTCTCCCAGTGGTTTTTTCCCATGCTAACGCGTTTCAGCCACGGCTGTCAGCGCCAAAAAAGGCGCAAAAAAAATCCGCGCGGGTCGCCCGGCGCGGATTTTCACAGCCATTAACGCATCAGATATCGATGTTCGCCGCTTTCAGGGCGTTTTCTTCGATAAAGGCGCGACGCGGTTCAACCGCATCGCCCATCAGCGTGGTGAACAGCTGATCGGCAGCGATGGCGTCCTTGACGGTCACGCGCAGCATGCGGCGACTTTCCGGATCCATGGTGGTTTCCCACAGTTGCTCCGGGTTCATCTCGCCCAGACCTTTATAACGCTGCACCGACAGGCCGCGGCGCGACTCTTTCACCAGCCACTCCAGCGCCTGCTCGAAGCTGTCTACCGGCTGACGGCGTTCGCCGCGCTCGATGAACGCGCCCTCTTCGATCAGCCCGCGCAGCTGCTCGCCCAGCTGGCAGATCTTGCGGTATTCGCCGCCGTGGATGAAGTCGAAGTCCAGCTTGTAGTCGGTATCCACGCCGTGGGTGCGGATGCGCAGCGCCGGCTCGAACATCTGGCGCTCACGGTTCTCGAAGATCACGAAATCATAGCTGCTGCCGTGCTGCTCTTTGTCGTTCAGCGCCTGCACCAGCGACGCGATCCAGGTCTTCACCTTGGCTTCATCGCTGAGATCGCCTTCGTTCAGCGTCGGCTGATAGATCAGGCTGTTCAACAGCGCGCGCGGGTAGCGGCGCTCCATGCGGCCGATCAGCTTCTGCACGCCATAGTGCTCGGCCACCAGTTTTTCCAACTGCTCGCCGCCGAGCGCCGGTGCGCTGGCGTTGGTGTGCAGCGTGGCGCCGTCCATCGCGATGGCGATCTGGTACTGATCCATCGCCTCATCATCTTTGATGTACTGCTCCTGCTTGCCTTTCTTCACCTTGTACAGCGGCGGCTGTGCGATGAACACGTGGCCACGCTCGATGATTTCCGGCATTTGGCGGTAGAAGAAGGTCAACAGCAGCGTACGGATGTGCGAACCGTCGACGTCGGCATCGGTCATGATAATGATGCTGTGATAACGCAGCTTGTCCGGGCTGTACTCGTCGCGGCCGATGCCGCAACCCAGCGCGGTGATCAGCGTCGCCACTTCCTGTGAAGAGAGCATTTTGTCGAAACGCGCTTTCTCGACGTTGAGGATTTTCCCCTTCAGCGGCAAGATAGCCTGGTTCTTGCGGTTGCGCCCCTGCTTGGCAGAGCCGCCCGCGGAGTCCCCTTCCACCAGGTAGAGTTCGGACAGCGCCGGATCGCGTTCCTGGCAGTCCGCCAGCTTGCCCGGCAGGCCGGCCAGATCCAGCGCGCCTTTGCGGCGGGTCATCTCACGCGCTTTACGCGCCGCTTCGCGCGCGCGCGCCGCGTCGATGATTTTGCCGACCACGATTTTCGCGTCGCCCGGATTTTCCATCAGGTAATCCACCAGCTTCTCGTTCATCAGAGTTTCAACCGCGGTTTTCACCTCGGAAGAGACCAGCTTGTCCTTGGTCTGAGAGGAGAACTTGGGATCCGGCACCTTCACCGACACCACGGCGATCAGGCCTTCACGCGCGTCATCGCCGGTGGCGCTGACCTTGGCCTTCTTGCTGTAGCCTTCCTTCTCCATGTAGCTGTTCAGCGTACGAGTCATCGCGGTACGGAAACCGACCAGGTGCGTGCCGCCGTCGCGCTGCGGAATGTTGTTGGTGAAGCAGTAGATGTTTTCCTGGAAACCGTCGTTCCACTGCAGCGCCACTTCCACGCCGATGTCGTCTTTCACGGTGGAGAAGTAGAACACGTTCGGGTGGATCGGCGTTTTGTTCTTGTTCAGGTACTCGACAAACGCCTTGATGCCGCCTTCGTAATGGAAGTGGTCTTCACGGTCAGTGCGCTTGTCCTTCAGGCGGATAGACACGCCGGAGTTGAGGAAGGACAGCTCGCGCAGGCGCTTGGCCAGAATGTCGTACTCGAAATCGGTCACATTGGTAAAGGTCTGGTGGCTTGGCCAGAAGCGCACCATAGTGCCGGTCTGCTCGGTTTCGCCCACCACGGTCAGCGGCGCCTGCGGCTCGCCGTGGCTGTAAGTTTGTTCGTGCACTTTGCCTTCGCGGCGGATCACCAGCTCCAGTTTCTCCGACAGGGCGTTAACCACCGAGACGCCCACGCCGTGCAGGCCGCCGGAAACTTTATAGGAGTTGTCGTCGAATTTACCGCCGGCGTGCAGCACGGTCATGATGACCTCTGCGGCTGAAACCCCTTCTTCCGGGTGAATGCCGGTCGGAATGCCGCGGCCGTCATCCTGCACCGATACCGAGTTGTCGGCATGGATGGTGACCTGAATGTCGCTACAGTGGCCCGCGAGCGCTTCGTCGATAGCGTTGTCCACAACCTCGAATACCATGTGGTGCAGACCGGTGCCGTCATCGGTATCGCCGATATACATGCCCGGGCGCTTGCGCACCGCATCCAGCCCTTTTAATACCTTGATACTTGAGGAGTCATAAGAATTCGACATCAACGTTTCTCGCTCATTTTAGTCCTGTGGTTGAACCTCTATTTTACCCTGTTCCACGCGGAACATCTTGCCCTTTTCACCGGCCATGTCGGTCACTTGCTCAGCGCTGACCGCGCTGACAAAAACCTGGGCCTGGGTGGCTTTCAGGCGATCGGCCAGCAACCGGCGACGGCCGGTGTCCAGCTCGGAGGCAAAATCATCAATCAGATACAGGCAACGCCGCCCGCTCTGCCGGGTGAGAAACTCACCCTGCGCCAAGCGCAACGCGCACATCAGCAGCTTAAGCTGACCGCGCGATAACAAATCCTCTACCGGCGTGCCGTCGGCACGAATGCGAAAGTCCGCTTTATGCGGCCCCACCGCGGTATAGGTCAACGCCCTGTCGCGCTCAAACTGGCGCTCCAGCAGCTCGCCGTAGTCGCTCTCTTTGTCCCAGCCGCGCTGGAAGGAGAAGCTCAGGGCGAATTCAGGCAGAAACTGCGCGCAGGTCGCGGTGATATCCGCGGCGATCGCGTCGCTGTATTCCGCCCGCCATTCGCTGATGCGCTCCGCGAGCGGGATCAGTTCCTGATCCCAGGCGCGGATCTGCGCATAGCGACTCACCTGGCGCAGCGCGGCATTGCGCTGCTTCAGTAACCGTTTCAGGTTGCTCCAGGCGGTGAAAAAACCGGGTTCGTTATGAAAACAGCCCCAGTCCAGGAAAGCGCGCCGGAATTTCGGCCCGCCGTTCAGCAGGGTAAAACCTTCGGGGGTGATCAGCTGCATGGGCAGCAGCTGCGCCAGCTCGGCCACCTTGTGGCCGTCGCTGCCATCGATGCGTACTTTGCTGTCACCCTGACGGCTCTTGCTCAATCCTACCGACAGCTCGCGCTCCGCGCCGTCGATGCGGCCATGCAGCACGAACTCCGGTTGGTCGTGGCGGATCACCCGACCGGCCTGCAGGCTGCGAAAGGCGCGGCCATGGCCGAGCGTATACACCGCCTCCAGCACGCTGGTCTTGCCGCTGCCGTTGGCGCCGACCAGGAAGTTGAATCCCGGCGCCAGCGCCAAATCCGCCGCCTCGATATTGCGGAAGTCTTTAATCAATAAACGCGTCAGAGCCATGCAATCTCTTTACCGATGACGGTGCTGTAATTCAAGGTAACGAGACTACAACCGCATTGGCATGACAACGTAGGCCGCCGCCTGGCTGGCGCCGTCTTCGATCTGCACGCTGGAGACCGAGTCGGTCAACAGCAGGCGCACGTCTTCACACTTGAGCGCGTTCAACACGTCCAGCACGTAGCTGACGTTGAAACCGATCTCCATCTCCGCGCCGTCGTAGCTGACGTCGAGGATCTCTTCCGCCTCTTCCTGCTCCGGGTTGTTGGCGGTGATCTTCAGCTGGTTCTGGCTGACGTACAGCCGCACGCCGCGGAATTTCTCGTTCGAGAGAATGGCCGCGCGGGCGAACGCCTGCTTGAGCAGATCGCAGCCGGCTTCCAGCGTTTTGTCCGGGTTCTTCGGCAAGACGCGGCGATAGTCCGGGAAACGGCCGTCAACCAGCTTGGACGTGAAGATGAAATCGCCGACGTGGGCGCGAATGTTGTTGCTGCCGATCTGCAGCTGCAACAGCGAATCGCCGCCGTCCAGCAAGCGCACCAGCTCCATCACCCCTTTACGCGGCACGATCACCGAATGCGACGGCAGCTGCTGGCCGATCGGCATCGAGCACACCGCCAGGCGGTGGCCGTCGGTCGCGACGGTGCGCAGCTCTTCGCCTTCGGTTTCAAACAGCATGCCGTTCAGGTAGTAACGCACGTCCTGGTGGGCCATCGAGAACTGGGTGGCTTCGATCAGGCGCTTCAGCGTCGCCTGCGGCAAGGTGAATTCCACCTCGCTCTGCCAGTCGTCCAGGTTCGGGAAGTCCGCCGCGGGCAGCGTGGACAGCGAGAAGCGGCTGCGGCCGGACCGCACCAGCATGCGCTCGCTCTCCAGCGTGACGGCAATCTCCGCCCCTTCCGGCAGGCCACGGCAGATATCAAAGAATTTGCGCGCGGGCACGGTGGTCGCGCCCGGCTCGTGCGGCTGGGACAGGGCGACGCGCGCCACCATCTCCATCTCCAGATCGGTGCCGGTCAGCAGCAGGGAGCCTTCCGTCACCTGCAGCAGCAGGTTGCCCAGGATCGGCAAGGTCGGGCGGCCGCCCAGCGGGCTGCTCACCTGTTGCAGCGGTTTTAGCAGATGCTCACGTTCAACGATAAATTTCATAGCGCTATGAAGATAATGTTCTGATTAAATTGGAGAAATCTTCTTTGATGTCGTGACTTTCCTCACGCAACTGCTCGATCTTCCGGCAGGCGTGCAACACCGTGGTATGGTCGCGGCCACCAAACGCATCGCCGATTTCCGGCAGGCTGTGGTTGGTGAGTTCCTTCGCCAGCGCCATCGCCATCTGGCGCGGGCGGGCAACGGATCGCGAACGCCGCTTGGACAGCAAATCCGCGACTTTAATCTTGTAATACTCCGCCACCGTCTTTTGGATATTGTCGATGGTGACCAGCTTTTCCTGCAGCGCCAGCAGATCGCGCAGCGCTTCGCGCACGAAATCGATGGTGATGGCCCGGCCGGTAAAGTTGGCGTTGGCGATCACGCGGTTCAGCGCCCCTTCGAGCTCACGCACGTTGGAACGCAGGCGCTTGGCGATGAAGAACGCCACTTCGCCCGGCAGGCGAATGTCGTTTTCGTCGGCCTTTTTCATCAGGATCGCCACGCGGGTTTCCAGCTCCGGCGGCTCGATCGCCACCGTCAGCCCCCAGCCGAAGCGGGACTTCAGACGATCTTCCACCCCGTTGATCTCTTTAGGGTAGCGATCCGAAGTCAGGATGATCTGCTGATTGCCTTCCAACAGGGCGTTAAAGGTATGGAAGAACTCTTCCTGCGAACGCTCCTTGTTGGCAAAGAATTGGATGTCATCGATCAGCAACGCGTCGACCGAACGGTAGTAGCGCTTAAACTCTTCGATGGCATTGTTCTGCAACGCTTTGACCATGTCCTGCACGAAGCGTTCCGAGTGCATGTAGACCACTTTGGCGTTGGCCTTGCGCGCCATGATGCCGTTGCCGACCGCGTGCAGCAGGTGAGTTTTACCCAGGCCGGTGCCGCCATACAGGAACAAAGGGTTGTAGGCGCCGCCCGGATTGTCCGCCACCTGGCGAGCCGCCGCGCGCGCCAGCTGGTTGGACTTACCCTCGACGAAGTTGTCGAAGGTATGTTTGGGGTTGACGTTGGAGCGATAAGAGAGCTCGGGTTGCGCCGCCGCGTTGTCCCAGCTCGGGCGCGAAGGCGCGGCCGTGCGCGCCGCCGGAGCCGCAGGGACGCTGCTGACGCTGGCGGTCACGGTCTGGCTGATCACCTGCGTGATCGGCTTGCTACCGACTTCAAAACGCAGCAAAGGCGCGTCCGTGCCGCAGAAATCATTCAGCAGACCATTGATGTTGTTTAAGTACTTATCGCGAACCCAATCCAGCACAAAACGGTTAGGCGCGTACAGCGCCAGGGTGTTGTCACTCAGTTCCGCCTGCAATGGGCGAATCCACATACTAAATTCTGTGGCAGGTAACTCATCCTGCAATCGGGCAAGACACTGCTGCCAAAGCGAAAGTGACACGGCGGACTCCACTCGAACAAGATCAATAAAGAAAAGAAACGGGCAACTTTTTTATAACTCATGATTTTTGACACATACCCGGCATCGGCTGTTTGCCTGTGGGGGATGCGAACCGCCTTTCACGGTTTGTGTCCCTCACGATCCCGGCATGAGGGATCGCGATCGGAATGACGGATCATAGCGCAATCCGAGCAAGAGATCCTCCCCTTCCTCACAGATTAGATCCATTTTATCCACAGGCCGCGGCCGGCGGCGATCTTTTCACCGCCAGCGCCGAATGACCGCGCAGATCCCGGCCGCTGCGCCGCGTTTTTTACATTGTCAACCGGTTATACCCTGTTATCCACGCCGGATCCTGCGATCGCGCGCAAAGGATCTCACGGGGATCCTTGCGATTTCACCCCGAGTCCGTATAATCTTCGCCCTACGTGTGATACCTGGTTCCTTATGGTGCGTCATTAGCCAGACAGGATTCTGCGGTGACCACGGGCCAAGACCGGATTTTGTTCCGTTATTGGCAGACAACCAGGTAGGCTGGCGCGATGCGAATTGACTCAGGACTGTACAATTATTACAATCCCGCTTCTTTATGTATTGCGATTGAGGCGTCGGTCATCTTCACGCCGAGTAGCCAAACGCGTTTACTGATCAGTAATTATTTTAAGTTTAGGTAGAAATCGCTATGAAACGCACTTTCCAACCGTCCGTATTGAAGCGCAACCGTAGCCACGGTTTCCGTGCTCGTATGGCCACCAAAAATGGTCGTCAAGTTCTGGCCCGCCGTCGTGCGAAAGGCCGTGCTCGTCTGACTGTTTCTAAGTAATAAAGCTAACCCGCTGAGTGGTTAAGCTCGCTTTTCCCAGGGAGTTACGTTTGTTAACTCCCACTCATTTCACTTTCGTCTTCCAGCAGCCACAACGGGCTGGCACGCCGCAAATCACCATCCTCGGCCGCCTGAACCAGCTGGGGCATCCCCGCATCGGTCTTACCGTCGCCAAAAAACACGTCAAACGCGCGCACGAGCGTAATCGGATCAAACGCCTAACCCGCGAGAGCTTCCGCCTGCGCCAGCACGAATTACCGGCGATGGATTTTGTCGTGGTGGCCAAAAAGGGGATAGCGGATTTGGATAACCGCGCGCTGACGGAAGCTTTGGATAAATTATGGCGTCGCCACTGTCGCCAGGCTCCCGCATCCTGATCGGGCTGGTGCGGGCCTATCAGCTCGTCATCAGCCCGCTGCTAGGGCCTCGTTGTCGCTTCCAGCCGACATGCTCTCATTACGCAATTGAGGCATTAAGCAGGTTTGGCATGATAAAAGGCAGTTGGTTAGCATTGAAACGCGTATTAAAATGCCACCCTTTGAACCCAGGTGGCGATGATCCGGTGCCGCCAAAAACCGACGATAACAGAGAACACTAACGATGGATTCGCAACGCAATCTTCTTCTCATCGCTCTGCTGTTCGTGTCTTTCATGATCTGGCAGGCATGGCAAACGGACAATGCTCCGCAGCCGGCCGCACAGACCACGCAACAGACTTCGAACGCAGTAGCCGGTGATGCCGCCAGCCAGGCCGTGCCAGCCAGTGGTCAGGGTAAGCTGATTACCGTGAACACCGACGTGCTGTCACTGACCATCAACACCCGTGGTGGCGATATCGAGCAGGCTAAACTGTTGGCCTACCCGGATACTCTGGGTTCATCGACTCCGTTCCAACTGCTGGAAACCACCCCGTCGTTCGTCTATCAGGCGCAAAGCGGCCTGACCGGTAAAAACGGCCCGGACAACCCGGCCAACGGCGAACGCCCGCTGTATCAGGCGGCGCAGGACAGCTACACCCTGCCGGAAGGCCAGGACGAGCTGCGCATCCCGCTGACCTACACCGATAAAGACGGCGCGATCTACACCAAGACCTTCGTGCTCAAACGCAATCACTATGCGGTCGGCGTGGATTACAGCATCGACAACAAAGGCGCGACGCCGCTGGAGCTGACCCTGTTCGGCCAGCTGAAGCAGACCACCGAATTGCCTAAGCACCGCGACACCGGCAGCAGCAACTTCGCGCTGCACACCTTCCGCGGCGCGGCGTACTCGTCCAGCGAGGACAAGTACCAGAAATACGCGTTCGACAAAGACGAAAACCTGAGCGTCACCACCAAAGACGGTTGGGTCGCCATGCTGCAGCAGTACTTCGCCACCGCGTGGGTGCCGGCGACCAAGGGTGACAACACCTTCTACACCGCCAAACCGGGCGACAACCTGTCCACCATCGGCTTCAAATCTACGCCGGTCGTGGTGCAGCCGGGCGCTCAGCAGCAGCTGAACGCGACCCTGTGGGTCGGCCCGGAGCTGCAGGACCAGATGGCCCAGTTGGCGCCGCACCTGGATCTGACCGTGGATTACGGTTGGCTGTGGTTTATCTCCCAGCCGCTGTTCAAACTGCTGAAGTTCATCCACGGCTTTATCGGTAACTGGGGCTTCTCCATCATCATCATCACCTTCATCGTGCGCGGCATCATGTACCCGCTGACCAAGGCGCAGTACACCTCGATGGCGAAAATGCGCATGCTGCAGCCGAAGCTGCAGGCGATGCGCGAGCGCATCGGTGATGACAAACAGCGCATGAGCCAAGAGATGATGGCGCTGTACAAGGCGGAGAAAGTGAACCCGCTCGGCGGCTGCCTGCCGCTGATCATTCAGATGCCGATCTTCCTGGCGCTGTACTACATGCTGATGGGTTCGGTCGAGCTGCGCCACGCGCCGTTCGCCCTGTGGATCCATGACCTGTCGGCGCAAGACCCGTACTACATCCTGCCAATCCTGATGGGCGTGACGATGTTCTTCATTCAGAAGATGTCGCCGACCACCGTGACTGATCCGATGCAGCAGAAAATCATGACCTTCATGCCGGTGATCTTCACAGTATTCTTCCTGTGGTTCCCGTCCGGTCTGGTGCTGTACTACATCGTCAGCAACCTGGTGACCATCCTGCAGCAGCAGCTGATTTACCGTGGTCTGGAAAAACGCGGTCTGCACAGCCGCGACAAGAAAAAAAGCTAAGCGTAGTGTAGGGGTTCGGCGCGCCGACCCTTGCAGTAACACCAAAGGCGGTCATTAGACCGCCTTTTTGCATCTTAATCGTCAGAGAGAACCGTTATGAGCACCACCGATACCATCGTAGCCCAAGCCACCCCGCCGGGACGCGGCGGCGTCGGCATTCTGCGCATTTCCGGAAGCAAGGCCAAAGACGTCGCCCAGGCGTTGCTCGGCAAGCTGCCGAAGCCGCGCTACGCTGACTATCTGCCGTTCCGCGACGCCACGGGCGCCACCCTCGATCAGGGCATCGCGCTGTGGTTCCCGGGACCGAACTCCTTTACCGGCGAAGACGTGCTGGAGCTGCAGGGCCACGGCGGGCCGGTGATCCTCGATCTGTTGCTCAAGCGCGTGCTGGCGCTGCCCGACGTGCGCATCGCGCGGCCCGGCGAGTTCTCCGAGCGCGCGTTTCTCAACGACAAACTCGATTTGGCGCAGGCCGAAGCGATTGCCGATCTGATCGACGCCAGCTCCGAGCAGGCGGCGCGCTCGGCGATGAACTCGCTCCAGGGCGCGTTTTCCACCCGCATCCACCAGCTCGTGGAAGCGCTCACTCACCTGCGAATCTACGTGGAAGCGGCGATCGACTTCCCGGACGAGGAAATCGACTTCCTGTCCGACGGTAAAATCGAGGCGCAGCTCAACGACGTCATGGCGGATCTGGACAGCGTGCGCGGCGAAGCGCGCCAGGGCAGCCTGCTGCGTGAAGGGATGAAGGTGGTGATCGCCGGGCGCCCCAACGCCGGCAAATCGAGCCTGCTCAATGCGTTGGCCGGGCGCGAGGCGGCGATCGTCACCGATATCGCCGGCACCACCCGCGACGTCTTGCGCGAGCATATCCATATCGACGGCATGCCGCTGCACATCATCGACACCGCCGGCCTGCGCGACGCCAGCGACGAAGTGGAACGCATCGGCATCGAACGTGCATGGAACGAGATCGAACAGGCCGACAGGGTGCTGTTTATGGTTGACGGCACCACCACCGCCGCCACCGAGCCGGCGGAGATCTGGCCGGAGTTTATGGCGCGCCTGCCAGGCACGTTGCCGATCACCGTGGTGCGCAATAAGGCCGACATCACCGGTGAAACGCTGGGTCTGACGGAAGTGAATAACCACTCACTTATTCGCCTGTCGGCCCGCACCGGCGAAGGCGTCGATGTGCTGCGCGATCATCTTAAACAGAGCATGGGCTTCACCAGCAACATGGAAGGCGGCTTCCTGGCGCGCCGCCGCCACCTGCAGGCGCTGGAACTGGCGGCACAGCATCTGGTGCAGGGCAAAGAACAGTTAGTGAGCGCTTACGCGGGGGAGCTGTTGGCCGAAGAACTGCGCCAGGCGCAGCTGGCCTTGAGTGAAATCACCGGTGAATTCACCTCCGACGACCTGCTGGGCCGCATTTTCTCCAGCTTCTGTATCGGCAAGTAACACCGCCAGACGCCTTCACGGCCGGGACAAGCCCTTGTTCCGGCCGTTTTTCTTTTCCGCTCTCGCTCTGCGCGCCTGCTCACAGAGCCGCAGCAGCGTCCCGCGCTATACTGGCCAGTCAGGAATCTCTCTCAGGAACGAGTCAACATGGCATTGACCCTCAAGGTATTGCTGGAAAACCGCCGCGCCGCCGGCGCCAACCCGCTATTGCAGGCCAAGGCCGGGTTAAGCCTGCTGATTGAGGATGATACGACGTCCATACTGTTCGATACCGGCCCCGACGACAGCTTTCTGCGCAATGCGGCGCTGATGGGTGTCGATCTCTCCCGTATCACCGCGACGGTGCTCTCCCACGGCCACTATGACCACTGCGGCGGCGTCGCCTGGCTGCCAGACAACAGCCGTATCATCTGCCACCCGCAGGTCGGCGATGAGCGCTATGCGGCGCTGAAGGTGCTGGGCCACACTCGGAAAATCAAAAAGCTCTCTTTGGATATCGACTACTCACGCCACCGCATGCAATACAGCCGCGAACCGCTGGCGATCGGCGATCGCTTTATGTGGTCAGGCGAAATCGCGGCGCCCGCACCCCGCGCCTACGGGGTGATCGCCGGGGAGAACGCAGCGGTAGATTACGTTATTGACGAAGGGGTGCTGATTTACAAATCGGATCGCGGTCTGGTGATCGTGACCGGCTGCGGGCACCGAGGGATCGTGAATATCGTGCGCCATTGCCAGCAAATCACCGGAATCGACAGGATCCACGCCTTGATCGGCGGTTTTCATCTGCGCTGCGCTTCCCCGCGCACGCTCTGGCGCGTCCGCCGTTTTTTACGGCAGCATCAGCCGGAAAAGATCATGGGCTGCCACTGTACCGGCGCCTGGGGCCGGCTATGGCTGCCGGCAGGGCTCGCGCCGGCCACCGGCGATACGCTGGTTCTGGATTAAGCGTGCCGTTTTACACCAACAACGTCGCGATTACCGCGATGCCGGAGCCCAGCACGACGACGCCGATCCCCTTTTGCCTGCCGTCGCCCCGTAGCAAAAAATACAGTGATGGGATGAAAAAGACGGTCATCACGATAACGGGTATCGACCAGCCCGAGATGATCTTGATAATGCTCGGGTTGATCGTACCAATAAACGTACAGACAACGATATTCCCTGCGATGATTCTCTTTTTGCCCGCCACGCCGAAGGACGTAATGCCATCGATCACGCCGGTCAACGTGCCGATATAGGCGCCGCCGGTCAGTAAACATAGCAACAGGGCAGCGCCTAACCACGCCGTGGCGCTGCCGGTCAAACCGGCGGTATAAAACAGCGCATCCACATTGCGGCTGTTAATGATTGAGATGTCATCCAGCGTCAGCAAACGGCTGATGGCGATAACGATCATGACGATAAACGCCATGATCAGTACCTTGCCAAACAGAATACTGCGTGCCTGCGGTCGCACGGCGCTTTTCGCAAAGCGCTGGATGCACGGGGTAAAGTTAAATGTAAAAAGAAAAATTGGCAGCAGCAGCCACGTCTGCAATGAAATGCCAGGCGACGCCTGCACCGCCTGCCGCCCCCCTGCAGGTTGTAACAGGAAAAACACCGCCAGGATCGCCACCAGTACGATAGAAACCAGTGCCATTCTGGAAATCAGGTGCTCGACTCGCTGACTAAACGCCAACCATGCCGCCGACAGCGCGGCACTCAGCAACAGCGAAATGCCGCCCCTAACCCAGAATCCGTTGTGGAAAAAAGACGCGACGACGTTGACCAAAGTGATGAAATTTATCAGCACGATAATAATCATCGACAAAATAAACAGCACACAGACGATTGCCGCTGCCCGCTCGCCGATAAACGTCGATGATGCCGCCAGGAAATCTTTCTCCGGGTGCGAAATGATGAATTTGAAAAAAAGATAGTGCGCCATCATCGATACCGACATGGCGATAACGATAAACAGCATGAACACCTTCATCCCCAGCACGCCCGGCCCCACCGCCTGCGGCAAAAAGAAAATCCCGGCGCCGAATGCCGTGGAGAAGAAAGTGACTGGCCAATACAAGTGTGAGATTTTCATGATGATGCTCGACCATCATGGCTATGCGCGACACATAGCCAGTTGGCACAAAAAATGTCATTCGAAACAGGATTTACCGAAGAAGACCAGCAAAGAAGGCAAGGCGAAATTATCGTAAAAAGTCGCGGCCGCACGATAGCCGTTAAGCACGTTGACGCGTGAACACAGCGGAAAAACGCCAATATGCGACGTATAATTATCAAAGATTTTATTGGAGGAAATACGATACCGAATGGCCCTGAACGTCGCGGCATTTCCCGCCGCGCAGGTCGGTTTATTTTCCTTGATGATATCGAACGCGTGTTCACCCACCGTCATCTTCACATTTCCGTCTTGGCGCTGAAAATACGCCTCTTTATCCATACGGTTTTTAATGTGGCGTTTAAAGCGATCCGCCATGTTTTTCTCACTGACATAAAATGCATTGATATCAATGTCATGGCGTTGATTAGACGCCAGAATGTAGTCGTTTATTTTTTCCGGAATGATGTACGGCGATGTCGCCATCTTCCTGAATTCGTTAGCGCCGTCTATCTCGCTGCCATCGTTTTTTTCCATATAGAAATCATTTATTTCCATCAAGAAGTCAGGCTGAACACCGAGCCGTCTGATGGATTCGGCAATGTAGTCAATGCAGAAGCGCGCGGACTTTTCCACTTCACTGCTGATAGAAAAACGATCGTCCAAATTAACCACGGTATGCCCGCCGGAAATCACCACCTTATCCGTCAAAAAAGATGATGCCAGCGCGATGAGTTCTTCAACGTTGTTATTTGAAACCTCATTGTTGATAACCTCAGCGATCCCATTCTGATCGGCTTTGTAGACGATAAAGCGATCTTCACCCTTCCAACCTTTTTTGCAGTTACATTTATATTCTTTAAAAACAACACGTTCAGCTGTCTTATAAAAATCGGCGCTTTGCAGCGGCATTAATTCGAGATCTGGCATACCCTTCTTCCCTATTCGTAGCCAATGACGCCAACTTTTTATAACAATAGCTAATGTAAATTTAGTGACCTGACTCTGATAATTAATAAACACCTACAATAAATAGGGTTTTTGTGGGTTTGGTCACATTTTCAAGTTCAGGTTATTTTAACCATTTTTATTATGTGGTTTTATATTTCCAACAAACGAATGCGGAGAGGTGGGCGAGTGGTTTAAGCCAGATTTAAGAAACTAACCGTTTCTTAAATCCACACGAGTCATCGTGTCGTAGGTTCGAATCCTGCTCTCTCCGCCAACTTTTTCTTATCAGGCGGTATTTTATGGGTTCATTGGACGCCGTCGATTCGAAAGCGGCTGGCTTCGGAACTGATTAATTTTATGTACGACCCCATTACGCAACGCGATTTGAGGTCTGAATAACCTTCGCCTTGCATGCCCCCATTCCCTCCTGCACAGCGCAAAAGCCAACAAATCGGATAATCCGCATAGTGTTTTTTGATGATAAATCCTCAACTTAGTCTTAATCTAACACCCCTGCGTTCTTAGCGACCCTCTGTCATGGAGTGAACAATGGCGTGTCATTTTGCCCGATGGACCCCGGCCTCCGCTGTCCTGGATACCCAGAGACTCTCCGACGAAGTGATAGCCGCCACCCGCACCTTTTCCGTTAAGCGCCGCACGCGCTACCTGCAAGGGCGCATTCTGCTCGCCGAAATGATGTTCTACCTGTACGGCCTGCCGACGCTGCCCCCCATCGCCACCACGCCGACCGGCCGCCCCTGCTTCGCCGATCATCAGTTGCCCGATTTTAGCCTCGCCTACGCCAGCAACACCGTGGGCGTGCTGCTTAGCGACGAGGGCAAAGTCGGACTGGATATCGAAGTGATGCGGGCGCGCGGCAGCCGGCAAAGCGCGCTGCAGAACGCGCATCAGACGCCGGCGGAAAGTGCCTGGATCGGCGCGCAGGACGATCGGCTGGAGGCGGAGACTCAGCTGTGGAGCATTCGGCAAAGCGTGCTGAAAATTTCCGGCCTCGGCAACAGCGGCCAGTCCACGCTGCGTCTGCATCCCTTCTCCGGTCACCTGCGCTCCAGCGCCACGCCGGACGTTCAGGTGATGAGCGACGCCGACGAATATCTGAGCTGGGCCTGCGCCGGCAGCCCCGAGCTGGATCGTCTGCTGTGCTGGCGCTACGAAGAGCGCGGCGGCCTGCACAAAGACGGGGAAATATCGCCGCGCAGCCCGGCGGCATCCTCACGCTTCGTTAAACTGACGGGCCTGAAGACGCCAGGTTGACGCGGCGCAAAGCGGATAACGCGGTCTTTACCGCACGAGTTACTGGATTAAATTGTAAAGACAGCTAAATGTTGAGCAATCGCCTATTCTCGACCCGCGCTTTAGCCTACTATTCGCCCATGTTGTACGCTGAATCTGCTCATTCGAAAGGGAGAATCACCATGTCAGACCAAGCCTTAAAAATCGTCACTCTACTCGGCAGCCTGCGCAAAGGCTCCTACAACGCCATGGTGGCCCGCGCCCTGCCTGGCCTGGCTCCGCAGGGCGTCACCATTGAAGCGCTGCCCTCCATCCGCGATATCCCGCTGTACGACGCCGACATGCAACAGGGTGAAGGCTTCCCTGCCGCAGTCGAAGCGATAGCAGAGCAGATCCGCCAGGCCGACGGCGTGATCATCGTCACCCCCGAATACAACTATTCCGTGCCCGGCGGGTTGAAAAACGCCATCGATTGGCTGTCTCGCGTACCGAATCAGCCGCTGGCCGGCAAGCCGGTGGCCATTCAAACCAGCTCAATGGGGCCGATCGGCGGCGCGCGCTGCCAATACCATCTGCGTCAGATCCTGGTGTTCCTCGATGCGATGGTAATGAACAAGCCTGAGTTTATGGGCGGCGTGATCCAAAGCAAGGTCGATGAACAGGCCGGTGAACTGAGCGATCAGGGAACGCTGGATTTCCTGACCGGCCAGCTGTCCGCGTTCAGCGATTTTATTCGCCGCGTGGAGTGAAGGTCTCGCGGCGCCCGCGGGGCGCCGCAACAGGACATGACGTCCGTCAATTTATTGAAATTAAAGCCATAGCATCATGTATTTTTTCATTTTAGCGTTATTTTTCGTTTCCATCACCAGTCCCGCTTTCGCCGCAGACATGCGTTATCCCGCCGGTGAAGAACCGCTGGAGCTGCCTGCGCACAGCGCGCTCAACGCCCAGCTGTCGCGATCCGCGCAAAACCAGGAAGATAAAAAACTGGGCGCCATGTCGCTGTACCTGACGCTGATGCGCGAAGACGGCCGCAATGTCTGGGCGCCCTACCAGCTGGCGGTGTCGTCGGCGGAGAAAGGGCAAACCGAGCTGGCGGAGCGCTACCTGCAGCTGAGCGCCGACCGCGGCCTGTGGTACTACTACAACCTGCTGGAGGACGACGCCTTCAACAGCATCCAGCACTCCGCCACCTACCAATCTATCCTGGCCGCCACCAAAGCGCGCTATCTGCAGCACGCTCGCCGCTATGAAGGCAAGGCCAGCTACGCGATACCGGACGGTGAAACGCCGCCCGAAGGGTGGCCAACGGTGATCTTCCTGCATACCTACGGCAAAGCCGCCGCCATCAGTCCCGAGGAGCGGCTGCTGTTCGGCGAAATGGGCGTGGCCTACATCGAGCTCAACGGCACGCAGATGCTGTCGGAAAACAGCTTCCGCTGGTCGAATTACAGCGACGAGAGCACCCAAACCGCCATTCAGCGTACGCTGCAACAGCTGGCTCCGCAGCTAAAGCTGGATCCCCGGCGGATTTACCTCAGCGCCCGCGGCCAGGGCGCGTTGCACGCCGCCAACCTGATCGCCAAGTACCCGCAGTTTTATGCCGGCGCGCTCTTGATCGCCCCCAACGGCGAGATCAAGCCGGCCCAGCAGTCGCTGGCGGCGCAAAAGAAAATCGTGATGGCGTATTACGATCGGCAGAATTTCAGCGAACAGGCGCTGGCATTGCACTTCGCCAATCTGTTCGGGGAGGATAATCAGGTGCAGACGCTGCACTTCGCCCAGGGGGAGGATGCCGCCGGCAGTTGGCAGGCGCGCTTCAGGCGGCCGTTGCAGTGGGTGCTGGATCGGGCGCCGGATGCGACGCCGGGCGTCTAAGATTTCAGGGCCGACGGGCGTCGGCCCTTTGGCTGTCAATGGCCGTCGACGAAGACGATCTTCAGCACGAACAGCAGCGCCACGACCACCACGCACGGGCTGATTTCACGCCAGCGGCCGGTGCCGAGCTTCATCACGCAGTAGGAGATAAAGCCGAGCGCGATGCCTTCGGTGATCGAGAAACTGAACGGCATCATCACCGCGGTGACAAACGCCGGTACCGCTTCGGTCAGATCGTCCCACTTCACCCGCGCCAGGCTGGAGGTCATCAGCACGCCGACATAGATCAGCGCGCCGGCGGCGGCGTAAGCCGGCACCATGCCCGCCAACGGCGACAGGAAGATCACCAGCAGGAACAGCAGGCCGGTGACCACCGCCGTCAGACCGGTGCGTCCGCCGACGGCGACGCCGGACGAGCTTTCGATGTAAGCGGTCACGGAAGAGGTCCCCGCCAGAGAACCGGCCACTGAGCTGATGCTGTCAACGTACAACGCCTGCTTCATGCGCGGGAACTTGCCCTGGTTGTCGGTCAGGCCGGCTTTATCGGTGACGCCGATCAGGGTGCCGGAAGAGTCGAACAGGTTCACCAGCATAAACGAGAAGATGACCCCGGCCAGCCCGATGTTCAGCGCGCCGGCCACGTCGACCTGGCCCACCACCGAGGTGATGCTCGGCGGCAGGGAGAACAGGCCGCCGTATTTCACGTCGCCCAGCATCCAGCCGATCAGGGTGGTGACCACGATAGATACCAGCACCGCCGCGTGGAAGTTGCGCGAAGAGAGCACGGCGATGATGAAGAAGCCGAGCGCCCCCAGCAGCACGTTGTGCGAGGTCAGGCTGCCGATGGTCACCAGCGTGTCCGGATTGGCCACCACGATGCCGGCGTTTTTCAGCCCCATCATGCCGATGAACAGGCCGATGCCGCTGGTGATGCCGACGCGCAGGCTGACCGGAATGTTGGCGATCATCCAGTAACGGATGCGGAAAATGGTCAGCAGCAGCAGGCCGACCGCGCCCCAGAAGATGGCGCCCATGCCCACCTGCCAGGAAATGCCCATCGCCCCGACCACCACGAAGGCGAAGAAGGCGTTCAGGCCCATCGCCGGCGCCAGCGCCACCGGCAGGTTCGCCAGCAGGCCCATAAAGATGCTGCCGAAGGCGGCGATCAAACAAGTGGTGACAAATACTGCCTGGGTATCCATGCCCGCCGCGCCCAAAATTTGCGGGTTAACGAACACGATATACACCATGGTGAGGAAGGTGGTGATACCGGCAATCGTTTCCGTACGCGCCGTCGTGCCATGTTGCTTGAGTTTAAACACGCGCCCAAGCAAGCCTTGCTCAGCGTCAAGGCCAGATACTGGTTTGGTCATTATCAGAATTCCGAAAATGGGAATGGACAGTCGCCGGCTATCCTATAACAAAAAGTGGGGCTTTTGACGCCGGTCACAGGTTTTTTTCGCCGTCTTTACGGCTAAACGTGTCAACGACTTGTATTTACAGGCATTCATACCCCGTTGCCGCCCGCTGCGTTGCCGTTTGCCGGCACGGCCGATAAAATGGTCTATCGCCCCCTCTGTCCCTATCCGTTAAAAACAGGAATCCGCATGTCTTCGACCTTTATCGATAAGCTGGCGTTGATCGCGCTGAAAGATGACAAAGTGGCGCTGGTGCGCTCGCACAATAAGACGCTGTTTTATATGCCGGGCGGAAAGCGCGAAGCGGGCGAAACCGACGAACAGGCGCTGTGCCGCGAAATCGACGAAGAGCTGACCGTTGCGCTGCAGCCGCAATCCATCGCGTTTTACGGCGAGTTCACCGGCCCGGCGGACGGCAAGCAGGACGGCACCCAGGTGCGCATTCGCTGCTACCAGGCCGACTTTACCGGGCAACTGCAGCCGGCCGCCGAAATCGCCGAGCTGAAGTGGTGCGACAGCCGCGATCTGCCGCAGTGCTCACACGTCGCCGCGCTGATTTTGCACGATCTCAAGGCGCGTAACCTGATCAAGTGATCGCTGAGTCGCCTTGGCGGCGTTAACCCGAAGGAACCTGTCCCGCATGAATCAGATTGACTGCATTTTGTTCGACTGCGATGGCACGCTGGTGGACAGCGAAGTGCTGTGCAGCAAAGCCTATGTCCATATGTTCGCCCACTACGGCATTCATCTGTCGCTGGAAGAGGTATTCAAGAAATACAAAGGGGTGAAGCTGTACGAGATCATCGATCGGGTCAATGCCGAGCAGGGCACTGACCTGGAAAAAGAGACGCTGGAGCCGCTGTATCGGCAGGAAGTGGCGCGGTTGTTCGACAGCGAGCTGCAACAGATTGCCGGCGCCCGCGAGCTGCTGGCACAGGTGACGGTGCCTGTCTGCACCGTCTCCAACGGGCCGGTCAGCAAGATGCAGCACTCGCTCGGCCTGACCGGCATGCTGCCTTATTTTGATGACCGGTTGTTCAGCGGCTATGACATTCAGCGCTGGAAGCCGGATCCGGCGATCGTGTTTCACGCCGCCGAACAGATGCGGGTGCCGGTGACGCGCTGCATCCTGGTGGACGATTCGCCCGCCGGCGCGCAGGCCGGCATCAATGCCGGCATTCCGGTCTTTTACTTCTGCGCCGATCCGCATAATCCGCCGATCGATCACCCGCTGGTGACCACGTTTGACGACCTGGCTCAATTGCCCGCGCTGTGGCGCGAACGCGGCTGGCGGCTGACGGCCGATTAACTGGCCGGCAACGGCGGCTTGTTGCGCCACCAGCGCCAGGACCGCTTCAGCGCGCGGGTTTGCGCGCCGAAGCGGCGGTTGACCGCGTTGGCCAGCAGATCGAGCGCCAGGCAGAATACGAAATAGACCAGCGCCACAAACAGGAACACTTCCATCGGATAGACCATGCTGCGGTTGTTGACCTGGGTCGCCAGGAAGGTCAATTCGCCAACGCCGACGATATAAGCCAACGAGGTGTCTTTGATCAGAGAAATCCACTGGTTGATGAACGACGGCACCATCATGCGCAGCGCCTGCGGCAGCACGATCATGCGCAGCGTCTGCCAGCGCGTCAGCCCCAGAGAAAGCCCGGCCTGCCACTGGCCGGGACCGATCGCGGCGATGCCGGCCTTCACCGCATGAGCCAGATAGGCCGAAGCGATCAACGCCAGCGCACACACCACGGTGGTAATTTCCGGGATCTCGACGCCAAACACCATCGGCAGCAGGAAATAGGTCCAGAAGATCAGCATGATGACCGGAATAGCGCGGAAAAAGCCCAACACCGCCGCCAGCAGCCCGGCGGCGACGCCGCGCGACATCGCCAGCGCCACGCCGAGTAAGGTGCCGAGCACCGCCGAGACCACGCCGGCCATCAGGCTGATCGCCAACGTCAGCGCCGCGCCGCCCAGCGACCCATCCGGCCAGGTGCCCCACAGCAGGTAACCCAGGTTGTCATGAATCACGCTGAAATCCATCTCAATGTCCTCCCAGCGGTTTACGCTGTTGTCGCCACATGCCCCAACCTTCCAGCAGCGCGATGATGGCGATATACAGTACCGTCGCCACGCCGAACGCCTGGAAGGTGCGCAGGGTTTCGGTTTCGACCTGACGCGAGGCGTAAGAGAGTTCGGCAACGCCGATCGCCATGGTCAGCGACGAGTTCTTGATCACGTTCATGTATTGCCCCAGCAGCGGCGGCAGCGCGATTTTCAGCGCCTGCGGCAGCACCACGTAGCGCATCGCCTGCCAGCCGGTCAGCCCCAGCGCCTGAGCGGCATATTTCTGCCCGCCGGCGACGCCGCGAATGCCGGAGCGGATCTCTTCGGCGATAAAGGCGGTGGAGTACAGCGTCAGGCCGAAGAAACCGGCGAGAAACTCGAACGACGGCCACTCAAGCGGGCCGACCTGATGTGCGCTGTTCAGCCACTGCATGGCGGCGGACGGCAGGATTTGCCCGGCGGCGAAGTACCAGAAGAACAGCTGCACCAGCAGCGGCGTATTGCGAAACAGCGAGCTGTACCCCATCGCCAGCCAACGCAGCGGCCTCAGGCTGCTGTCGCGCATCGCCGCCAGCACGAAGCCCAACAGCGTGGCCGCCAGGCCCGCGCAGGCGGAAAGCCACAGCGTCAGCAGAAAGCCGTGCCACAGCCAGTTCAGGTATTGCGGCGCCAGCAGCCAGTCCAGGTTCATGTTCAATCCTTGTCTTGCAGAATGCATCAGGGGCGCAGCAAGCTGCGCCCCTCCGTACCGATCTCACCGCGAGCGGTTAAATCAGGCTTTCGGTTGCTGATCCAAAGGCGCGATTTTGAAATCGCCGCGCGGCTGGGCGGATTTGGTTTCCGGCCCGAACCAGCGATCGTAAATCTTAACCGCTTCGCCGTCGTTTTCCAGCTTGATCAGCGTCTCATTCACCGCGGCGGTCAGGCGATCCTCGCCCTTGGGAATGCCCACGCCCTGATACTCTTTGGTCAGGCTGAACGGCGAAATTTCAAATTCCGCCTTCTGCGCCGCCGGCAGGTTGCCGAGCAGGCCGACCAGCTTGGCGTCGTCCTGAGTGATCGCCTGCACGTTGCCGTTGCGCAGCGCCACGAACGCCAGCGGGGTATCATCGTAGGAGATCACTTTCGCCGTCGGGAAACGCTCGCGCAGGGTGATTTCCTGCACCGTGCCCTTGTCCGCGCCAATGCGCAGCTTCTTGATGTCTTCCGGGGTTTTCAATACGCCTTTGCGGGCGATGAATTTCTGGCCGGTGGCGAAATACGGCACGCTGAAGTTCACTTCCTTGGCGCGCTCGTCGGTAATGGTGAAGTTGGCGGCAATCAGGTCAACCTTCTTCGACACCAGCAGCGGAATGCGGTTGGCCGGGTTGGTGGCGCGCAGCTCCACTTTCACCCCCAGCGCTTTGCCGATCGCGTCGGCGACGTCCACATCGTAGCCCACCAGCTTTTTGCTCTGCGGATCGATGTAGCCGAACGGCGGGTTGCTGTCGAACACCGCGATACGCACCACGCCGGCTTGCTTGATATCGTCAAGTTTGTCCGCGTGCGCGGCGCCGGCGGCGAGGCCGGTCAGACTGGCTAACAACGTTAAGGCCAAAGCGCGATGTTTCATAGAAAGCTCCTAAGTGGTTGATGTCCTGCTGGCGAATAAGCTAGCAAGCGCCACATAGGTCAGGAAATAATATAAAAAGCTATATTTATAACCTTTTTATCTTTACGCGTTTAAGATGGAATAAAGGCGCGGGAAACCGCGCCTTTGAAGGATATTACCCGGAAAGAGTTAGTCGGCCTTTTCGTCTTTACCGCCCGGAGAGAGCAGCTTTTCCAGGGCATCGCCGCCCAAATGACGGAAATCCTGCCCCTTGACGAAATAGAAGATAAATTCGCAGATGTTCTGACAGCGGTCGCCGATACGCTCGATAGAGCGGGCGCAGAACAGCGCGGTCAGCACGCTCGGAATGGTGCGCGAGTCTTCCATCATGTAGGTCATCAGCTGACGCACGATGCCTTCGTATTCCTGGTCGACCTTTTTATCTTCGCGGTAAATACGGATCGCTTCGTCCAGATCCATGCGCGCGAACGCGTCCAGCACGTCGTGCAGCATCTGCACGGTGTGGCGCCCCAGCGACTCCAGACTGACCAGCAGCGGCTGATGCTGGTGCGAGAACTTTTCCAGCGCGGTGCGGCAGATCTTGTCCGCCACGTCGCCGATGCGCTCCAGCTCGGAAATGGTTTTGATGATCGCCATCACCAGGCGCAGATCGCTGGCGGTCGGCTGGCGCTTGGCGATGATGCGCACGCACGCTTCGTCGATCGCCACTTCCATCATGTTGACCTTGGCGTCGCCTTCAATTACGCGCTTGGCCAACTCGCCATCCTGATTGTGCATCGCGGTGATGGCATCGGTCAGCTGTTGCTCCACCAGCCCGCCCATGGTCAGCACCTGGGTGCGGATATGCTCGAGCTCTGCGTTGAACTGGCCGGAAATGTGTTTGTTTAAATTCAGGTTATCCATGATGCTTCCTATCAACCATAACGGCCAGTGATGTAGTCTTCAGTCTGCTTTTTCTGCGGCGCAGTGAACAGGTTATCAGTATCACTGAACTCGATCAGCTCGCCCAGATACATAAATGCGGTAGAGTCGGAGCAGCGCGCTGCCTGCTGCATGTTGTGCGTCACGATCACCACGGTGTAATCGGCCTTCAGTTCACTGATCAGCTCTTCAATCTTGCCGGTAGAGATCGGATCCAGCGCCGAGCAAGGCTCATCCAGCAACAGCACTTCCGGACGAATGGCGATGCCGCGGGCGATGCACAGACGCTGCTGCTGGCCGCCGGAGAGGCTGTAGCCGCTCTGGTGCAGCTTGTCCTTGGTTTCGTTCCACAGCGCGGCCTTGGTCAGCGCCCACTGTACGCGCTCGTCCATATCGGCGCGCGACAGCTTTTCAAACAGGCGAACGCCGAAAGCGATGTTGTCGTAAATCGACATCGGGAACGGCGTCGGCTTCTGGAACACCATGCCGACCTTGGCGCGCAGCAACGCGATATCCGAGTTGTCGGTCAGGATGTTCTGGCCGTCCAGCAGAATGCCGCCTTCCGCACGCTGTTCCGGGTACAGCTGGTACATCTTGTTAAAGGTGCGCAGCAGGGTGGATTTGCCGCAGCCGGATGGGCCGATAAACGCGGTGACCTTGTTCTTGGCGATATCCAGCGTGATGTTCTTCAGCGCATGGAATTTGCCGTAGTAGAAGTTCAGATCGCGTACCTGAATTTTGCTGCTGGAAGCGTCAGTAACCATACTCATCAAGACTTCTCTCTTTTCATCAGCGCCGCCAAAGCGGCGCTCAAAATTTTACGAATGCTTTTTCTTGGCGAAAATTACGCGCGCCAGGATATTCAGTAACAGTACGCACAGGGTGATCAACAGCACCCCGGCCCAAGCCAACTGTTGCCATTCGGCGAACGGGCTCATGGCGAATTTGAAGATGGTCACCGGCAGGTTGGCGATCGGCTGCATCAGGTCGGTGCTCCAGAACTGGTTCGACAGCGAGGTGAACAGCAGCGGCGCGGTTTCCCCCGCAATGCGCGCAATCGCCAGCAGCACGCCGGTGATGATGCCGGACACCGACGCCTTCAGCGTGATGGCGGAAATCATGCGCCATTTCGGCGTGCCCAGGGCATAGGCGGCCTCGCGCAGCGTATCCGGCACCAGCTTCAGCATGTTCTCGGTGGTGCGAATGACGATCGGCACCTGCAGCAACGCCAGCGCCACGATGCCGGCCCAACCGGAGAAGTGTTCCATCTTCGCCACCACGATGGTGTAAACGAACAGGCCCACCACGATCGACGGTGCGGACAGCAGGATGTCGTTGATAAAGCGGATCACTTCCGCCAGCCAAGATTTACGGCCGTATTCCGCCAGGTAGATGCCGGCCATGATGCCCAGCGGCGTACCGAAGAGGGTCGCCCACAGGATCAACAGGCCGCTGCCGGCGATGGCGTTGGCCAAGCCGCCGCCCGCGGTGTTCGGCGGCGGGGTCATCTCGGTGAACAGCGCCAGCGACATGCCGTCGAAGCCTTTGGTGACGGTGGCGATAAGGATCCAGATCAGCCAGAACAGCCCGAACGCCATGGTCGCCATCGACAGGAACAGCGCGAGGCGATTTTTCTGCCGGCGCCAGGCCTGCATTTTGCGGCGGCTTTCCGCCAGAACGACTGCGTTTTGCATATCCATCGTCGCCATGTTAACGCCCCTCATTCTTGGCCAGACGCATGATCATCAGTTTCGACAGCGCCAGCACGATAAAGGTGATAACAAACAGAATCAGACCCAGCTCCATCAACGCGGCAGTGTGCACGCCGGACTCGGCTTCAGCGAATTCGTTGGCCAGCGCCGAGGTGATGCTGTTGCCCGGCATGTATAGCGAAGCGCTGTCGAGCTGGTAAGTGTTGCCGATGATAAAGGTCACCGCCATGGTCTCCCCCAGCGCACGGCCCAGGCCCAGCATCACCCCGCCGATGACGCCGTTTTTGGTGAACGGCAGCACGATGCGCCAGATGACTTCCCAGGTGGTGCAGCCGATGCCGTAGGCCGACTCTTTCATCATCACCGGGGTCTGTTCGAACACGTCGCGCATCACTGCGGCGATGTAAGGAATGATCATGATCGCCAGGATCACCCCGGCGGCCAGGATGCCGATGCCGAAGGCTGGGCCGGAAAACAGCTCGCCAACGATTGGAATGCCCGACAGCACATCGCCCACCGGCGTCTGGAAGTATTCGGCGAACAGCGGGGCGAACACGAACAGTCCCCACATGCCGTAGACGATGCTCGGAATGGCCGCCAGCAGCTCAATGGCGATGCCCAGCGGCCGCTTCAGCCAGTTCGGCGCCAGTTCGGTCAGGAACAGCGCGATGCCGAAGCTCACCGGCACGGCGATGATCAACGCGATAAGCGAGGTGACCACGGTGCCGTAGATCGGCACCAGCGCGCCGAACTGCTCCGCCGGCGCGTCCCACTCTTTGGTCCACAGGAACGCAAAGCCGAATTTCTGCATGCTTGGCCAGGAGGCGAAGATCAGCGAAACGATGATGCCGCCCAGCAACAATAGGGTAATCAGCGCAGCCAGTCTCACCAGCGCGCTGAAAATGATGTCACCGTTTTTGCCCGGTGCTTTGATGGTCGGCTTGTACTCAGCCATAGATTACTCTCTGTTTGAACCCTGGCAGCCCCAACCGGGATCGGAGCCTGAAGAACTGTGTGGGGCGCGGCGAACCCGCGCCCCTGCGTTGTTAGTACAGCGCTTTACCTGAACTGTCTTTTACGTTGGTTTTCCAGGCCGCACGCACCTGCTCAACCACTTCTGCCGGCAGGGTGGCGTAATCCAGCTCGTTAGCTTGTTTTGCACCGGTTTTGTAGGCCCAGTCGAAGAACTTCAGCACTTCGGCGCCCTGAGCAGGGTTTTTCTGCTCTTTGTGCACCAGGATGAAGGTGGTGGAGGTGATTGGCCACACGTTGTCGCCTTTCTGGTCAGTCAGATCCTGAGCAAAGGTTTTGCTCCAATCCGCACCCTTGGCGGCGTTGCTGAAGCTCTCTTCGGTCGGGCTGACCGGTTTGCCGTCGGCGGACACCAGCTTGGTGTAAGCCAGGTTGTTCTGCTTGGCGTAAGCGTATTCTACGTAGCCGATAGAGCCTGGCAGACGCTGAACGAAGGCGGCGATGCCGTCGTTGCCTTTACCGCCCAGACCGGTCGGCCAGTTAACGGTAGAACCGGCGCCAATCTTTTCTTTCCACTGCGCATTGGCTTTGGACAGGTAGCTGGTGAACACGAACGAAGTGCCGGAACCGTCGGCGCGGCGCACTACGGCGATGTTTTGGTCAGGCAGTTTCACGCCTGGGTTCAGCTTGGTGATAGCCGGATCGTTCCACTTTTTGACGTTGCCCAGGTAGATATCGCCCAGGGTTTTGCCGTCCAGCGTCAGTTCGCCGGATTTGATGCCCGGAATATTCACCGCCAGCACCACGCCGCCGATCACGGTCGGGAACTGGAACAGGCCGTCGGCCGCCAGCTTGTCGTCAGACAGCGGGGCGTCGGAAGCGCCAAAGTCAACGGTGTTGGCCACGATTTGCTTTACGCCGCCAGAGGAGCCGATGCCCTGATAGTTAACTTTGTTGCCGGTTTCTTTCTGATAAGAATCTGCCCACTTGGCGTAAACCGGAGCGGGGAATGTCGCACCTGCACCGGTCAGGCTGGCAGCAGCGAACGCGGACACGGCGGTCAGGGAGAAGGTCGCTGCCACAATACTGGCGACGGTGGTACGCATCAGTTTCATAATCCCTCCTAATGGGATACTTAAAATCGACTTCGAGTCGTTTTAATCAGAGTAAGTATTGCTGCAGGAGGGAAAATAGGACAGTTTGGTGACAGAAAAATGTACGCAATATGACAGTTATATTACAGTGCATTTAATGAGTGTTTGTTTGTATTTAAATCAGAAGGTTAGCCGTGAAACAGCACATTTCCCAAGCAATAAAAAACCGGCTTGGCGCGGCCTATCCGCTTGAATATGACAACGTTTATCACCGAAACGGCAGCGCTGTCATCTTTAAGGTCACTCATGAAAAAAGCCGGCGCTAAGGCCGGCTTTTGCAGTTTACCTGCGGCAAATTACTCTACGGTGACAGACTTCGCCAGGTTGCGCGGCTGGTCAACGTCGGTGCCTTTGATCAGCGCCACATGGTAAGACAGCAGCTGCAACGGCACGGTGTAGAAGATCGGCGCGACGATTTCCTCGACGTGCGGCAGAGGAATGATGGTCATGCCTTCGCTGCTGACGAAGCCGGCGTCCTGATCGGCGAACACGTACAGCTGGCCGCCGCGCGCGCGCACTTCTTCAATGTTGGACTTCAGCTTTTCCAGCAGTTCGTTGTTCGGCGCCACCACAATCACCGGCATATCGGCGTCGATCAGCGCCAGCGGGCCGTGTTTCAACTCGCCCGCCGCATAAGCTTCGGCGTGAATATAGGAGATCTCTTTCAGCTTCAGCGCCCCTTCCATGGCGATCGGATACTGATCGCCACGGCCGAGGAACAGCGCATGGTGCTTGTCGGAGAAGCCTTCCGCCAGCGCTTCGATCTCTTTATCCATCGACAGCATCTGCTCGATACGCGCCGGCAACGCCTGCAGACCATGCACGATCTCGTGCTCCACGCTTTCCGCCATGCCTTTCAGACGGCCCAGGCGCGCCACCAGCATCAACAGCACGGTGAGCTGCGTGGTGAAGGCTTTGGTCGAGGCGACGCCGATTTCCGTGCCCGCTTTGGTCATCAACGCCAGATCGGATTCACGCACCAGCGAAGAGCCGGCAACGTTACAAACGGCCAGCGAACCGAGATAACCCAGCTCCTTGGACAGGCGCAGCGCCGCCAGAGTGTCGGCGGTTTCGCCGGACTGCGACAGAGTGATGATCAGGCTGCCCGGACGCACCGCCGATTTGCGGTAACGGAATTCGGACGCGATCTCGACATCGCACGGCACGCCGGCCAGCGCTTCGAACCAATAACGCGCCACCATACCGGAGTGGTAAGAAGTGCCACAGGCGATAATCTGCACGTGCTGCACCTTGGCGAGCAGCTCGTCGGCATGCGGCCCCAGCTCACTCAGGTTGATTTGGCCATGACTGAAACGCCCTTCCAGGGTGTTTTTCAGCGCCAGCGGCTGTTCGTAAATCTCTTTTTGCATGTAGTGGCGGTAAGCGCCCTTGTCGCCGGCGTCATACTGCACCTGGGATTCGATCTCAGGGCGCTCGATGGCGTTGCCCTGTTTGTCGAAAATGTTGACGGTGCGGCGAGTCACTTCCACCACGTCGCCCTCTTCCAGGAAGATGAAGCGGCGGGTGACCGGCAGCAGCGCCAGCTGATCGGAAGCGATGAAGTTTTCCCCGACGCCGCGGCCGATAACCAGCGGGCTGCCGGAACGCGCCGCGACCAGCACGCTCGGATCGCGGCTGTCCATCACCACGGTGCCATAAGCGCCGCGCAGCTGCGGGATCACGCGCTGAACCACTTCCAGCAGCGTACCGCCTTGCAGTTGTTCCCAGTGCACCAGGTGCGCAATCACTTCGGTATCGGTTTCAGAGCTGAAACGGTAACCGCGTTCAATCAGCAGTTCGCGCAGCGGCTCGTGGTTTTCGATGATGCCGTTATGCACCACGGTAATGTAGTCGGAAACATGCGGGTGCGCGTTCGCTTCGGTCGGTTCACCGTGCGTAGCCCAACGGGTGTGAGCGATGCCGGTACCGCCGTGCAGATCGGTTTGTTCCGCCGCTTCGGCCAGCTTTTGCACCTTGCCAACGCGACGCAGGCGACTGACGTTGCCTTTTTCATCGACCACCGCCAGACCGGCGGAGTCATAACCGCGGTACTCGAGACGGCGTAAACCTTCCAACAGAATTTCTGCGATATCACGTTGCGCTACTGCGCCTACAATTCCACACATCAGTTGTATTCCTAATGAACGTCCTTCGTGGACGTTTTCGATGCCTTGACCTGATTTTTGCCGGTTTTACCGTGCGTCCCCGAGCCTGTAGATGGTGGGGTTATTATGTTTTGTATTGGGCTCGTGAATAGAGCCCAACGCAAAACACACTATGGCTTCTTCTTCACCGGGCGCTGCCAGCCCTGAATGTGCACCTGCTTGACGCGGCTCAGGACCAGTTCGTTTTCGGCGATATCTCGCGTCACCGTGGTGCCGGCGGCAATGGTGGAGCCTTTACCGACCGACACCGGCGCCACCAGCTGAGTATCGGAACCGACGAACACGCCATCGCCGATCAGCGTCTTGTGCTTGTTGGCGCCATCGTAGTTGCAGGTGATGGTGCCGGCGCCGATATTCACGTCATCGCCGATTTCAGCATCGCCCAGGTAGCTGAGGTGACCGGCCTTGGAGCCTTTGCCCAGGCGCGCCTTTTTCATTTCCACGAAGTTGCCGACGTGAGCCCCTGCCGCCAGCTCCGCGCCTGGGCGCAAGCGGGCGAACGGCCCCACCGTGCAGTCTGCTTCCAGCACGCTGTCTTCCAGTACGCTGTAAGGGCTGATCTCGCAGTCATCACCGATCACGCAGTTTTTTAGCACGCAGCCGGCGCCGATTTTCACCCGGTCGCCCAGCTTGACGTGACCTTCGATAATTACATTCACATCAATAGTGATGTCGCGGCCGTGAACAAGTTCACCGCGCAGGTCGAAACGCGCCGGATCCAACAGCATTACGCCGGCCAGCAGCAGCTTTTCAGACTGTTCCGACTGGAACACGCGCTCCAGGGTCGCCAGCTGCAGACGGTTGTTCACGCCTTCCACTTCGCTCAAACGCGATGGGTGCACGGCTTCGATTTTCTTGCCGTCGGCATGCGCCAACGCAATGATATCGGTGATGTAAAACTCACCCTGTGCGTTATCGTTATTCAACATCCCCAGCCAGCGCTTCAGATCGCGCCCATTCGCCACCAGGATGCCGGTATTGATCTCATTGATCTGACGCTGCGCTTCGCTGGCGTCTTTATGCTCGACGATGCCCACCACGTCGCCGTTCTCACGCACGATGCGGCCATAGCCGCTCGGGTCGTCCAGCTTGACCGTCAGCAGGCCAATGCCGCCCTGCGGCTTGGCCGCCAACAGGCGCTGCAGCGTATCCACGGAGATCAACGGCACGTCGCCATACAGCATCAATACGTCTTCATCGTCGGCAAAATGCGGCGCCGCCTGCTGCATCGCATGGCCAGTGCCCAGTTGCTCGGCCTGCAGCACCCAGTTCAGCGCGCCCTCGGTCAGCGTGCTTTTCAGCAGATCGCCGCCGTGGCCGTATACCAGGTGTACATGTTGCGCGCCCAGTTTCATCGCGGCATCAATGACGTGTTGCACCATCGGCTTGCCGGCCAACGGATGTAAGACCTTGGGAAGATCGGAATACATGCGTGTTCCCTTGCCCGCGGCGAGGATAACCACGCTCATTGCGCTGTTCGACATAAGCAACCTGATAACTCCATTTTGATAGACGAAAGTAAAACCGTTTAGCGGCGATATTACTACATATTTCTCTGCACGAACCCGGCGCAGGCCGCGCGGGCCTTGGCCTGCCGCTATCGCGGCCAATTCGACGCCGGGACGAAAAAACTGTCGGCGATCGGCGACGTTTCTTTCCCGATATCAGGGGTTATACACCACTCTGTACGCCGGGCTGAAATGCTTATTTTAAAGTAAAAAAAAAGCGACCCTATAGGCCGCTTTCTTAAAGTTGGGTGCAGGGCACCCAAACATTACATCGCTTTTCTGGTGAGCTCGATAACGCGCAGTTTTGCGATCGCTTTCGCCAGTTCAGCGGATGCCTGAGCATAGTCGACATCGCCATGAGAGCTGCGAATGTGTTCTTCAGCTTTACGCTTAGCTTCCAACGCTCTCGCTTCGTCGAGGTCAGTACCACGGATAGCAGTGTCCGCCAGCACGGTAACCACGCTCGGCTGCACCTCGAGGATGCCGCCGGACAGGTAGATGAACTCTTCTTCACCGTGCTGCTTAACAATACGCACCATGCCAGGCTTGATGGCAGTCAGCAGCGGCGCATGGCCAGGGAAGATCCCCAGTTCACCTTCGCTGCCTGTCACCTGGATCTTCTGCACCAGGCCGGAAAACATCTGTTTTTCCGCGCTGACTACATCCAGATGGTAAGTCATAGCCATATCACCCTCCTCTCAAGGCGTTACAGTTTCTTGGCTTTTTCCACTGCTTCTTCAATGGTGCCAACCATGTAGAACGCCTGCTCCGGCAGGTGGTCATAGTCGCCGTCCATAATGCCTTTGAAACCACGGATGGTGTCTTTCAGCGATACGAACTTGCCCGGAGAACCGGTGAAGACTTCTGCCACGAAGAACGGCTGAGACAGGAAGCGTTGGATCTTACGCGCACGGGATACGACCAGCTTGTCTTCTTCAGACAGCTCGTCCATACCCAGGATCGCGATGATATCTTTCAGTTCCTGGTAGCGTTGCAGAATGGACTGCACGCCACGCGCTACGTCGTAGTGCTCCTGGCCAACGACCAGCGGATCCAGCTGACGGCTGGTGGAATCCAGCGGGTCAACGGCCGGGTAGATACCCAGAGAAGCGATGTTACGGCTCAGTACCACGGTTGCGTCCAAGTGCGCAAAGGTGGTGGCTGGAGACGGGTCAGTCAAGTCATCCGCAGGAACGTAAACGGCCTGTACGGAAGTGATGGAACCGGTCTTGGTCGAGGTGATACGTTCTTGCAGAACGCCCATCTCTTCCGCCAGCGTTGGCTGATAACCTACCGCGGATGGCATACGGCCCAGAAGTGCGGACACTTCGGTACCGGCCAGGGTGTAACGGTAGATGTTGTCAACGAACAGCAGAACGTCACGGCCTTCGTCACGGAATTTCTCCGCCATGGTCAGACCGGTAAGCGCAACGCGCAGACGGTTACCTGGTGGCTCGTTCATCTGGCCGTAAACCAGGGATACTTTGTCCAGAACGTTGGAGTCGGTCATTTCGTGGTAGAAGTCGTTACCCTCACGAGTACGCTCGCCCACGCCCGCAAACACGGAATAACCGGAGTGCTCGATCGCGATGTTACGGATCAGCTCCATCATGTTTACGGTTTTACCTACGCCCGCACCGCCGAACAGACCGACTTTACCGCCCTTGGCGAACGGACAAATCAGGTCCATTACCTTGATACCGGTTTCCAGCAGTTCCTGGGAGCTGGACAGCTCTTCGTAGCTTGGCGCCGCGCGGTGAATCGCCCAACGCTCTTCTTCGCCGATGTCGCCTTTCATGTCGATCGGTTGACCCAATACGTTCATGATACGACCCAGGGTAGCTTTACCCACCGGCACTTCAATCGGGTGGTCCAGGTTGTTCACTTTCAGACCGCGACGCAGACCGTCGGAGGTCCCCATTGCGATACAGCGAACCACGCCACCGCCCAGCTGTTGCTGAACTTCCAACACCAGTTTTTCGGTGCCGTTTTCTACCTCAAGGGCGTCGTACACTTTCGGTACGGCATCCTGAGGGAACTCGACGTCCACCACGGCGCCGATTACCTGGATAATCTTTCCAGTAGCCATCTTGAATCCTCTACGTAATTCGTAAACCTAGCTTAAACCGCGGAGGCTCCCGAAACGATCTCGGTGAGTTCCTGAGTGATGCTGGCCTGACGCGCCTTGTTGTATACCAACTGCAGCTCTTTGATCAGGCTACCGCCGTTATCGGTTGCGGCTTTCATCGCGACCATTCGTGCGGCCTGCTCGCTGGCCAGGTTTTCCACGACGCCCTGATAAACCTGCGACTCCACATAGCGGCGCAGCAAGGTATCAAGCAGCACTTTTGGATCGGGTTCATACAGGTAATCCCAAGGCGTTTTCTTCAGCTCTTCGTCATCGGCTGGCGGTAACGGCAGCAGCTGAAGCACTTGCGGCTCTTGGGACATCGTATTAACAAATTTGTTGCTGACAATGTACAGCTTGTCCAAACGACCTTCGTCGTAGGCCTGCAGCATCACTTTCACCGGCCCGATCAGATCCGACAGGGAAGGTTTGTCCCCCATGCCGGTCACCTGGGCAACCACGTTGCCGCCCACGGAACCAAAGAAAGAGGCCGCTTTAGAGCCAATCAGCGCCAAGTCGGTTTCGACGCCTTTTTCGGACCAGGCTTTCATCTCCGCCAGCAGCTTTTTGAACAGGTTGATGTTCAAGCCGCCGCAGAGACCACGGTCAGTAGACACCACCAGATACCCGACGCGCTTAACGTCACGCTCATCCAGGTACGGGTGCTTGTACTCCAGATTCCCTAACGCAAGGTGACCAATCACTTTGCGCATGGTCTCTGCATAAGGACGGCTGGCCGCCATGCGATCCTGCGATTTACGCATTTTGGAGGCGGCGACCATTTCCATCGCTTTAGTGATCTTTTGCGTGTTTTGCACGCTAGCGATCTTACTACGTATCTCTTTTGCGCCGGCCATCTCTGCTTCTCCTCAGTGCCAGACGGCCTGCTGTCTTTCAACAGCAGGACCGTTCGGCGTTACCAGGACTGGGTTTTCTTGAAGGTCTCGAGGACGTCTTTCAACTTGCCCTCGATCTCATCGTTGAAGTTGCCAGTTTGGTTGATGTGGTTCAGCAGTTCGGCGTGCTCGCGATCCGCATAGGCGACCAGCGCGGCTTCGAAGCTCACCACTTTGGCGACTTCGACGTCATTCAGGTAACCGCGTTCTGCGGCAAACAGCACCAGAGACTGTTGTGCAACCGACATCGGCGCATACTGTTTCTGTTTCAGCAGCTCAGTCACTTTCTGACCGTGGCTCAGCTGTTTGCGGGTCGCGTCGTCCAGATCGGAGGCGAACTGGGAGAACGCAGCCAATTCACGATACTGCGCCAGCGCGGTACGGATACCGCCGGACAGTTTCTTCATGATCTTGGTCTGCGCGGCGCCACCAACACGGGATACGGAGATACCCGGGTTAACTGCCGGACGAATACCGGAGTTGAACAGGTTGGATTCCAGGAAGATCTGACCATCGGTAATCGAGATTACGTTGGTCGGAACGAACGCGGAAACGTCACCCGCCTGGGTTTCAATGATCGGCAGAGCGGTCAGTGAACCGGTTTTACCTTTAACTTCACCTTTGGTGAAGGCTTCAACGTACTCGGCGTTGACGCGCGCTGCGCGCTCCAGCAAGCGGGAGTGCAGGTAGAATACGTCGCCTGGGTAAGCTTCACGACCTGGCGGACGACGAAGCAGCAGGGAAATCTGGCGGTAAGCAACGGCCTGTTTGGACAGGTCATCGTACACGATCAGCGCGTCTTCACCGCGGTCACGGAAGTATTCGCCCATTGCGCAACCGGCGTATGGCGCCAGGTATTGCAGTGCGGCGGATTCGGAAGCGGTCGCCACCACCACGATGGTGTTGGCCAATGCGCCGTGCTCTTCCAGTTTGCGCACCACGTTAGCGATGGTGGACGCTTTCTGGCCGATAGCCACGTAAACGCATTTGATGCCGGAGTCGCGTTGGTTGATGATCGCATCGATCGCCAACGCGGTTTTACCGGTCTGACGGTCACCGATCACCAGCTCACGCTGGCCACGGCCGATTGGAATCATGGCGTCAACGGATTTGTAGCCAGTTTGAACCGGCTGATCAACGGACTGACGCTCGATAACGCCTGGCGCGATAGCTTCTACCGGAGAGAAACCGTCGTTCTCAATCGGGCCTTTGCCGTCGATTGGCGCGCCCAGGGTGTTAACTACGCGGCCCAGCAGACCACGACCGACTGGAACTTCCAGGATACGGCCGGTGCATTTAACCTTCATGCCTTCGGCCAGATCCGCGTACGGACCCATGACCACGGCACCGACGGAGTCGCGCTCCAGGTTCAATGCGATTGCGTAACGGTTGCCAGGCAGCGCGATCATTTCGCCCTGCATAACTTCGGCCAGGCCGTGTACGCGGATGATCCCGTCGCTGACGGAAACGATAGTACCTTCATTGTGAGCTTCGCTCACTACATTGAACTGAGCAATGCGCTGCTTGATCAGTTCGCTGATTTCGGTGGAATTCAGTTGCATGCTCCAGTCCCCTTAAGACTGCAAGACGTCTGTCAGGCGTTCAAGACGACCGCGAACGCTGCCATCAATCACCATATCGCCGGCGCGAACAACGATGCCGGCCAGTACAGACTTGTCAATTTTGCAATTCAGCTTAACTTTGCGTGACAGACGTTTTTCCATCGCAGCGGCGATTTTCGCCTGCTGTTCGTCGTTCAGCGCGCTCGCAGAGAGCACTTCGACTTCGACGGTGGATTCCAGCGAGGCGCGCAGTTCGATGAACTGCTGCAGCACGGCAGGAAGAACCAGTAAACGTCCATTTTCGGCCATTACACGGATAAAGTTCTGGCCATGTTCGTCGAGCCGATCGCCACAAACCGCGATGAACGTCTTGGACAGCGTTTCTGGCGCAACCGCGCCAGACAGCAGTTCAGAAATCTGTTCATTGCGAGTGACTTCAGCCGCAAACGCCAGCATGTCCTGCCAGCGCTCTACGCTTTGGTGCTCAACGGCAAAGTCAAAAGCTGCTTTGGCGTAGGGGCGAGCTACAGTTACAAATTCAGACATCAGCCCCTCCCTCCTTACAGTTCAGCGACCAGTTTATCAACGATGTCGCTGTTAGCAGCTTCATCCACGGAACGTTCGATGATCTTCTCGGCGCCGGCAATTGCCAGCATCGCGACTTGCTTACGCAACTCTTCACGAGCGCGCTTACGTTCGGCTTCGATCTCAGCCTGAGCCTGCGCCACGATTTTGTTACGTTCCTGCTCGGCTTCGGCTTTCGCTTCATCCATGATCTGAGCTTTGCGTTTGTTCGCTTGCTCGATGATCACCTGAGCTTCTGCTTTGGCAGTTTTCAGCTGGTCGGTCGCATTGGCTTGCGCTAAGTCCAGATCTTTTTTGGCACGCTCTGCAGAAGCGAGGCCGTCAGCGATTTCTTTCTGACGCTTCTCGATGGCAGCCATGATCGGCGGCCATACGTACTTCATGCAGAACCAGACAAACAGAACGAACGCGATGGCCTGGCCGAGGATTGTTGCGTTAAGATTCACAGCACAATGCCTCTTTAAAAGTTAATAGTTTGGTTACGTCGTAGAGGGTTGCTCTACTTACGCGACGGCGAACATCACGTACAGACCCAGACCTACAGCGATCATCGGGATGGCGTCGACCAGACCCATAACGATAAAGAACTGTGTACGCAGCAGAGGAATCAGGTCAGGCTGACGAGCAGCGCCTTCCAAGAATTTACCACCCAGGATGCCGATACCGATCGCAGCACCGATTGCCGCTAAACCCATCATCACAGCGGCAGCCATGTACAGCAGATCCATACTCAGGTTTTCCATGACAGTCTCCAGTTTGTTTCAGTTTAAAAGTGCAAGTGTTTTAAGAAAATCAGTGCTCTTCAGACGCCATCGACAGATAGACGATCGTCAGAACCATGAAAATAAAGGCTTGAAGCGTAATGATCAGGATGTGGAAGATAGCCCAAGGCAAGCTCAGGACCCACTGTGACCACCACGGCAACAGGCCGGCAATCAGGATGAAGATCAACTCACCCGCATACATGTTGCCGAACAGTCGCAGACCCAGTGAAACAGGTTTGGACAGCAGGCTGACACCTTCAAGAATCAGGTTGATAGGAATGAATACAGGGTGGTTGAACGGCTGCATGGTCAACTCTTTAACAAACCCGCCAACGCCTTTCATTTTGATGCTATAGAACAGAATCAGGATAAACACGCCCAGCGCCATCGACAGCGTGACGTTCACATCGGCGGTAGGCACGACGCGCAGCGCAGGCAGGCCGAGGATGTGTTCGCCAACGTAAGGCAGGAAGTCGATGGGCAGCAGGTCCATCAAGTTCATCAGGAACACCCAGACGAACACGGTCAGCGCCAGCGGCGCAATCACCTTGCTCTTGCCGTGGTACATGTCGCGCACGCTGCTGTCGACGAAACCGACCACCAGCTCCACGGCGGTTTGCAGTTTACCCGGCACGCCGCTGGTGGCGTTTTTGGCCACTTTGCGGAAGATCACCAGGAAAAGCGCCCCGAGGACGACGGAGAAAAACATCGAGTCGATGTTGATCGACCAGAACCCAGTCCCGACCTGAAGCTGCGTCAGGTGGTGACCGATATACTCCTGTGGAGTCAAGACTTCTCCTGCAGACATGATGCCTCTTACCCTTATTTAGTTAAGTTCGGTAACTGTTAATCACGGCCGGTGCCACTATCTGCACCACTAACACCGCTAAATAGGTCAGGCCAAGCGGTATAAACTCCGCCTTGAACACCCCCAGCGCCACGATCAGCAAAACGATGGTGATCACGACCTTTAGCCCCTCGCCGATGGCGAACGACCAGGCGACCCTACCGGGCGCCGGCGTTTGCGCCTGATGGCGCAAGGCAAACAGCATAAACATTGCACTCGGCAACCAGGCGGCGAGACCGCCTGCCAGCGCCGAAGCGCTCCATTCCGGGCTTTTCAGCCAGAAAGCAACGCTGATCAGAACAAAAGTCATTAACTGCAAAAACAGCAGTTTGCGTGCGACTTTCCCGCTGTAAAGGGACACAGACATGACGTTTGTTCTCTCCGTACCCCAGAGGGGGTATGCTGAGTGACGTATACAACTGTTTTTGCTGTCCTGAGTCAAGCAGCAAAAAACGAGCAAATTATACGGGGCATACCAACGAATTCAATCGATAAGTAGCGAAAAGGTGAACAATTATTTAAATTTCCCTATTCCAGCCTATTTTCACAAGAAAACGGTCGGAATAATAGGGCGCATTTAATTGTCTGATTATTCCAGCGTTGCGTTTAGAAACGCGAGGCCGATCACAGTAATGTCCCTTCCTGATTTATAGCCGATGGTCAACCAAACCGTCTTTAGCAATTTGAGCGATCAAAAGATTATATAAATCAAAACATTATCAGTTAACTGTTCAAAAACAATCCGTATACCCGATGAAAACCTTTTATTGACAAGCAGCGGGGCAATATTCCAACAGCCAATTAACATTAGCAGCAAACGCCAATCTTTCGCACATGATTGCTAACGTGACTATTTCCAAATGCAATTACTCTATTGTCGCTAATTAGCCGCGTTTTTTGTGTTAATAGAAAGTAAATTAACTAAAAAAAGCGACCAACTAATTAGCCTGCTTACCTTTCTGCTGGGTACGACCTTTAATTCACGCTTGTTTGATCAAAAGCAAACTCAGTTTGCCTTAAGAATCACCAGATGACGTTCGCCTTCCAGTTCAGGCACCTGCAGCCGCACGATGGACTCCAGGCTAACGCCAGCCGGCAGCTGCGTCAGTTCTTCATCCGGACGCACGCCTTTCAACGCGTAAAAACGCCCCTGCCCTTTCGCCGGCAGGTGATGGCACCAGGACAGCATATCCTGCAGCGAAGCGAATGCCCGGCTGATCACGCCATCGAACGGTGGCTCGGCCGGAAACGCTTCGACGCGGCTCTGCACCGGCTCGATATTGTTCAGGCCCAGCTCATGCTGCACCTGACGCAGAAAACGCACGCGCTTGCCCAGGCTGTCGAGCAGCGTGAAATGCGCGTCCGGGCGCACGATCGCCAGCGGAATGCCCGGTAGACCGGGGCCGGTGCCGACATCGATAAAACGCGAGCCCTGCAGATGCGGATTGACCACAATGCTGTCGAGGATGTGGCGCACCAGCATTTGTTGCGGATCGCGCACCGACGTGAGGTTATAAGCCTTGTTCCACTTATCCAGCATGCCGACATAGCCCAGCAGCTGCTGTTTCTGCTGATCGGGCAGCTCAATGCCTGCTGCCGCGAGCAGCGAGTCTAATTTTTTTTGCACAACGGATCCTCTGGCAGGCGCTGAACGACCAGCGGATGGTTAGCTGGCGCAATGAGGCGACTATGATAATTCAGGGCGCAAGTGATGTCAGCGGCCGTTTGGCTACGGGTTGAGCAAACGGCCGCCTGGATGCGGGATTTATGCGCTGCGGCGCAGCAGTCCCTGCTTTTTCAGCCAGATCAGCAAAATCGAGATCGCCGCTGGCGTAATGCCGGAGATGCGCGAAGCCTGGCCGATGGAGTTCGGTTTGTGATCGTTCAGCTTGGCGATCACTTCGTTCGACAGTCCCGAAACCTGACGGTAGTCAAGATCCAGCGGCAGCACGGTATTCTCGTTGCGCTGCTGTTTTTCGATCTCTTCCTGTTGGCGAGCGATGTAGCCTTCGTATTTGACCTGGATCTCGACCTGCTCGGCGGCTTGGACGTCGTCCAGCGGCGGCGCGAAGGCGTCGGTGCCGGTCAACTGCGCATAATCCATCTCCGGGCGACGCAGCAGTTCTTCGCCGTTCGCTTCACGCGACAGCGGCGCTTTCAGCAGCACATTGACCTGTTCGACGTTCTCGGCGTGCGGATGCATCCAGATGTCGCGCAGGCGCTGACGTTCGCGTTCGATTCGCTCCAGCTTCTCGCTGTAACGCGCCCAACGCACGTCGTCCACCAGGCCCAGCTCGCGGCCTTTTTCCGTCAGGCGGAGATCGGCGTTGTCTTCGCGCAGCATCAGACGATACTCGGCGCGAGAGGTAAACATGCGGTACGGCTCTTTGGTACCAAGGGTGCTGAGATCGTCCACCAGCACGCCGAGGTAGGCCTGATCGCGACGTGGCGCCCAGCCCTCTTGTTCATCGGCGAAACGCCCGGCATTCAGACCGGCCAGCAAGCCCTGCGCGGCGGCTTCTTCATACCCGGTGGTGCCGTTGATCTGGCCGGCGAAGAACAGGCCCTGAATGAATTTGCTTTCCAGCGTCGGCTTCAGATCGCGCGGATCGAAGAAATCGTACTCGATGGCATAACCAGGGCGAATAATACGCGCGTTCTGCATTCCTTCCATCGAACGGACGATCTGCATCTGCACATCGAAAGGCAAGCTGGTGGAAATCCCGTTAGGGTAAATCTCGTTGCTGGTCAGGCCTTCCGGCTCAAGGAAGATCTGGTGCGCGTTGCGATCGGCAAAACGCATGACCTTGTCTTCGATCGACGGGCAGTAACGTGGGCCGATCCCTTCGATGATCCCGGCATACATCGGGCTGCGATCGAGGTTATTGCGGATCACGTCATGGGTTTTTTCATTGGTGTGGGTGATGTAGCACGCCATTTGTTCCGGGTGCTGGCTGGCATCGCCCAGGAACGAGAATACCGGCACCGGCGTATCGCCGTGTTGCGGCGCCAGTACGCTGAAATCGATAGTGCGGGCGTCGATGCGCGGCGGCGTACCGGTTTTCAAGCGGTTAACGCGCAGCGGCAGTTCACGCAAACGCTGCGACAGCGAGATCGAAGGAGGATCCCCGGCGCGGCCGCCGCTGTAATTCTCCAGGCCGATATGGATCTTGCCGTCCAGGAAGGTGCCTACGGTCAATACCACCGCCTTGGCGCGGAATTTCAGGCCCATTTGGGTGACGGCGCCGACTACGCGATCGTTTTCTACGATCAGATCCTCAACCGGCTGTTGGAAGATCATCAGGTTGGGCTGGTTCTCCAACGCGGTACGGATCGCCTGGCGATACAAGACGCGATCCGCCTGAGCGCGAGTGGCGCGAACGGCAGGGCCTTTACTGGCGTTTAGTATCCTAAACTGGATGCCGGCATGGTCGATCGCCGTCGCCATCAAGCCGCCGAGCGCATCAATTTCCTTAACCAGATGCCCTTTACCAATACCGCCAATCGCCGGGTTACAAGACATCTGTCCCAGCGTATCGATATTGTGTGTCAATAATAAAGTCTGACGTCCCATGCGCGCCGCGGCCATGGCGGCCTCGGTACCTGCATGGCCACCACCGATGATGATGACGTCAAATTGATCTGGATAAAACATGGAACTGCACCTCGCCGTATTGCGAACGATCGTATTTGCCCTGGGGTCGGGGATTCTACTCAAGTTTAGACGATCGACCAAGTGGTCCGGATCGTCGGTAATTAAAAGAAGATCTTTTTTATTTAAAGATCTCTTTATTAGATCTCTTATTAGGATCGCGATCCTCTGTGGATAAGTGACTATTCACGATGAAGATCAGCAGATTAAGGAGGATCGTTTGCTGTGAATGATCGGTGATCCCGACGCAGATAAGCTGGGATCTAAAAGGCTTGTTATGCACAGGACAAAAAGCGCTCTACGGTTGTTATTGGGATAACTACGGCTTTTACCCTGCTTTTAAGCTTAGTTATCCACAATCGTTCGCGCGATCTTTAGACGAATTAGAGTAAATTAATCCAGTTTTTTACCCATTCCTCGGCCGGATCCTCGGGAATTTCATGCTCGGTCACGTCGATCTCGAGACGATCGCCGATCCTTTTAGCGCCTCTGCCGATCAACAGATCGTCGATCTGTTTGATCGCGCCGCAGAAGGTGTCGTATTCCGAACTGCCCAAACCGACGGCGCCGAACTGCACCTCGGAAAGATCCGGCTGCTGCTCAGCGATCTGTTCCAGCAGCGGTTGAAGGTTATCCGGCAGTTCGCCGGCGCCGTGCGTGGAAGAGACCACCAGCCAGCGGCCGGTCAACGGCAGTTCATCCAGTTCAGGGCCGTGCAGCATCTCGGTAGAGAAACCCGCGTCTTCCAGCTTTTCAGCCAAATGTTCAGCCACGTATTCGGCGCTGCCAAGCGTACTGCCACTGATCAGAGTAATGTCTGCCATGAACCAACGATCCCAACCTTCTCACTCAAAGTGGCTGCATTGTACGCTGTGAATCGGCTGGGATCTACCTGTGGATAATGTGGGTATGCAATTTGGCGGGTTACGGCACGATGGTGCGCATAATGGGGTTCTGCAGCGAGATCAGCGTTTCGGTAGACTGGATCTCGTCGATGGTCTGGATCTTGTTGATAAGTACCTGTTGCAACGCGTCGATCGATCGGCACATTACCTTAATAAAGACGCTGTAGTGGCCGGTGGTGTAATAGGCTTCCACCACTTCTTCCAGGCTTTCCAGCTTCTTCAGCGCCGAAGGGTAATCCTTGGCGCTCTTTAAGATGATGCCGATAAAGCAGCACACGTCGTAGCCCAGCTGTTTGGGGCTGACGTCGATGCGCGCGCCGGTGATGATCCCGGCCTGCTTCATCTTCTCCACCCGCACATGAATAGTGCCGGGGCTGACGGCGAAGTTTTTCGCCAGTTCGGCGTACGGTGTGCGCGCATTGTCCATCAGGGCGTTGAGGATGCCGCGATCGAGATTATCGATCTGATAAATTTCCGCCATTTAATCCCCCATTAATTAACGATTGTTGAATTCTGTCCGGGTAAAAATGAACGATTAAAAGTGAAAAGGCAATATTGATTAATGGATATTGAATTGGCGTGTCATTTTGTTGCTTAATCGATGGCAACAGAGACAGGTTTACAAGAGATACGGCAATGAAAAAACAGTTTATCCAAAAACAACAACAAATCAGCCAGGTCAAATCCTTCTTCTCCCGCCAGCTGGAGCAACAGCTCGGTCTGATCGAAGTGCAGGCTCCGATCCTTAGCCGCCTGGGCGACGGCACGCAGGATAACCTTTCCGGCAGCGAGAAAGCGGTGCAGGTCAAAGTCAAAACCTTGCCGGACGCCACCTTCGAAGTGGTGCATTCGCTGGCGAAATGGAAACGCAAAACCCTGGGCAGCTACGATTTCGGTGCCGGCGAAGGCCTGTATACCCATATGAAGGCGCTGCGCCCGGATGAAGACCGTCTGACGCCAATCCACTCGGTGTACGTCGATCAGTGGGACTGGGAGCGGGTGATGGGCGACGGTGAGCGCAGCCTGGACTACCTGAAAAACACCGTGCGCAGCATTTACGCTGCGATCAAGGCGACGGAGGCGGAAGTCAGCCGTGAGCATGGCCTGACCCCATTCCTGCCGGAACAGATCCACTTCGTGCACAGCGAAACCCTGCTGCAGCGCTATCCGGATCTGGACGCCAAAGGGCGTGAGCGGGCGATTGCCAAAGAATTGGGAGCGGTGTTCCTGATCGGCATCGGCGGCAAGCTGTCGCATGGCAAATCGCACGATGTGCGTGCGCCGGATTATGATGACTGGACTACGCCGACGGCGGATGGCCTGGCGGGCCTGAACGGCGATATCGTGGTGTGGAACCCGGTGCTGCAGGACGCTTTCGAGCTGTCTTCCATGGGCATCCGCGTCGACGCCGCGGCGCTGAAACATCAGCTGGCGCTGACCGGCGACGAAGAGCGCATGAAGCTGGAATGGCACCAGTCGCTGCTGCGCGGCGATATGCCGCAGACCATCGGCGGCGGCATCGGTCAGTCGCGTCTGGTGATGCTGCTGTTGCAGCTGTCGCATATCGGCCAGGTGCAGTGCGGCGTGTGGTCGCCGGAAGTGCGCGGCGCGGTCGAAGGCCTGCTCTAACCGCCTAGCGCCGCCAGCGGCGCATCAAACGGCTTTTCAACCCGGTATCAAAGCGCCAGATATGATCGAAGATGCGCATGATGCCGGGTTTGCCATAGGCGGACATCGCCACCGCGTGAAAACGTTGCTGGTGGCTTTGTTGCTGCTGTTTCACCTTCTTTATTACCTCCTCCGGCAACCGCTGGGCAATAAAATCGGAAATGATCACCGCATCGGCGTCGAACCAGCCGCTCTCCGCCATTTTGGTGACGGTGGCGTTCAGGCAGGCCGCCAGATCGGTGCCGCCGCGAAACTGCTGGCCGAGAAAACGCACTGCCTGCTCGATGCCGCTGACGGCGGTGAGTTCGTAATGCACGATCTGGTTAGCGAACAGCATGATATAGCAGCGGCGGTTGTCCGCCAGCGCAATGCGCAGCAGCGCCAGACAGAAGGCCTTGGCGCACTGTTCGTTGAAACCGCCCATCGATCCGGAGGTGTCCACGCAGACGATAAACGGCCCGCGCGGCTGTTGATCCTGCTGCTGGTGAGTGACCTGGCGGATCAGGATCTGTTCCTGCCAGACGTCGCCCTGCAGACGGTAGCTCAGCAGCCGCTTTTCCAACAGGCGGCGATAAAACTCGAACTCCAGCTCTTCAATCCCCAGCGTCGCCAGCTCCGGCGGCAGCAGGCGCAGGATGTCGTCGCTCTGATGAATGCCGCTCACTTCTTCCGGCAGCGTGGCCGGCACCTGCACCATGACCCTGAACGGCTCTGGCTGCGCGTCCTGTTGCTGCACCGCCTTGGCCTGATAGCTGCGGCCCAGCTGTTGCGCCAGCTTTTTCAGCTCCGGCTGCTGCTGCAAAAAGTTGCCGTACTCCACCAGCCGCTGGTAATCGCCACGCTGCAGCTGGCCTTTGCTCATGTCCCACAGCCTGCCGGCGGCGGTGTCATTTTCCGACAGCAGCGGCTCCAGCGCGCCGCTCAGCGCCAGGCGCTCCTGCAGCTCCGCCATCAGCTGCTCGCGCTCTTGTTCCAGCAACTGGTGGTGCAGCATGGTGGCTTGCAGCGTCAGGCTGATGCGCCAGCGCTGCAGAAACAGGGTTTGAAAGCTGTCGTCAAGCGGGTGATTGGGCAGATCGGCGGCGTCCACCAGCGCGCGCGCCTGTTCATAAAACGGCGAGACCAGCTGGCGCAGCAGTTCCATCGTGTCGTTGAGGTTGTGATAAAACTGGGTGTTGTTCTCCAACTGGCACTGTTGGTAGCGGTAAAATTCCTGCGCCAGCGCGGGCGGCACCATTGCCTCCTGCAGACGTTCCTTAAGCTGCAGCTTCCAACGCGGCAGATCGCGATCCAGCGCCCGGCGAAGGGCCGGAAACTTTTTAAAGAATACCGACAGCTGCGGCGCCGCCAGCATGCCGACGATCATCTCCTCGATCATCTCGCCTTCGGTGATCGCCAGCAGCAGATCGAGCGTCTCCAGACTGAGCATGGTTACTGGCCGCGCATTTGCTGCAGTTGTTGTTTAACCTGTTCCGCGACCTGCAGCAGACTGGCTTCGATCTTGGCCAGGCCGGCTGCGGGCGTGAACAGACAGGGCTGATGTTGGCTGAAGGCGCGGCGTTGCTCCGCCAGGCGTTGGGCCAATCCGTCCATTTCATCCAGCAGCGCTTGCGGCGTGGCGGTGGCCTGTTTGCCCGGCAGCGCCAGCAATGACGGCTGGCGGCTGACGTCCAACACCGTGAGGTGCAGTTGATCGTCCACGTCCAAATCGATCGGCTGCGCGAAGCCGATGCCATTTAGCTTGGCGCGCACGTCGCCGCCTTTTTGCAGCCAGTTGTCCAGCGCGCTGCTTTCGATGCTCAGATGGTTGACCTGAATGTCATGCAGCTGCAGCGGCTTTTGCAACAGCAGGGTAAGGGTGCCGACGGCGAACGGCGTGGCCGGCGCGTATTGCGGTTTGCGGCTGAACATGCCGCCTTTTTTCACCAGGCTGATGGCCTGCCGATCGCTTTGCTGCTGCTGGTCCTGCAGCCAGCGGGTGTGGATCTGTTGCAACTGGATCAGCATCGACTGCTGCTGATAGGCCGACTCGGTCAGCAACTGATCGATCTGCTGTTGCAGCAGCTTCAGCGAGGTGAGATCGTGCCACAGGCAGTCTTTCAATAGCATCAGGTCGAGCGGGGCGATGGTATCGCGCCCGCTGAAGAAGGCGCAGGCCTGCAGCAGACGCAGGGCTTTTTTCCAGCGCCGATCGGAGACGTAAGGCGCCTGCTCCAGCGCATCCAGCCGCTGGCGCAGCTGGAAGATCAGCTCAAAACAGGCTTCCGGCAGCGCGACTTTGTCGATCTGCGGTTGCCACTGCAGAAACTCTTCGTCGCTGATGCTGAGCGCCGCCGGCACCGGGTTTTGGCTTTCGCTCTGGCGGTTGACCAGCAGCGAGCGGAAATTCTGTTTATCCTGCACCTTGTCCAGCCACAGACGGATCAGCATGCGGTCATATAAGGCTTCGAGGCTGTTGTCCGCTTCGGGCAGTTCGTTGGAGGCGGTGACCAGCAGGCGCAGCGGGATCGGTTCTT
>NZ_JVEL01000348.1:0-9576 GCF_001076875.1 Serratia sp. 506_PEND | reverse complement strand
TCTCGTAAAGAGCTTGCCAACGCTATCCGCGCACTCAGCATGGACGCCGTACAAAAAGCAAATTCCGGCCACCCGGGGGCCCCTATGGGCATGGCGGACATCGCCGAAGTCCTGTGGCGTGACTATCTCAACCACAACCCGACTAACCCGCACTGGGCTGACCGCGACCGTTTCGTGCTCTCCAACGGCCACGGCTCCATGTTGATTTACAGCCTCCTGCACCTCACCGGCTATGACCTGCCGATGCGCGAGCTGGAAAACTTCCGTCAGCTGCATTCCAAAACCCCGGGCCACCCGGAGTTCGGCTACACCCCGGGCGTTGAAACCACCACCGGCCCGCTGGGCCAGGGCATCGCCAACGCCGTCGGCTTCGCCATCGCCGAACGCACCCTGGCGGCGCAGTTCAACCGCCCCGGCCACGACATCGTCGACCACCACACCTACGCCTTCATGGGCGACGGCTGCATGATGGAAGGCATCTCGCACGAAGTCTGCTCCCTGGCCGGCACCCTCAAGCTCGGCAAGCTGACCGCCTTCTACGATGACAACGGCATCTCCATCGACGGCCACGTCGACGGCTGGTTCACCGACGACACCGCCCTGCGTTTCGAAGCCTACGGCTGGCACGTGGTGCGCAACGTCGACGGCCACAACCCGGACGCCATCAAGGCCGCGATTGAAGAAGCCCGCAAGGTGACCGACAAGCCGTCGCTGCTGATGTGCAAGACCGTTATCGGCTTCGGTTCGCCGAACAAGGCCGGCACCCATGACGTGCACGGCGCCGCGCTGGGCGCCGCCGAAGTGGCCGCCACCCGCGAAGCGCTGGGCTGGAAATACGCCGCCTTTGAAATCCCGCAGGACATCTACGCTCAGTGGGACGCCAAAGAAGCCGGTCAGGCCAAAGAAGCGGCCTGGAACGACAAGTTCGCCGCCTACGCCAAGGCCTTCCCGGAACTGGCCGCCGAGTTCAAGCGCCGCATGAACGGCGAGCTGCCGGCCGACTGGAAAGCCGACGCCAAAGCGTTCGTGGAAAAACTGCAGGCCAACCCGGCCAACATCGCCAGCCGCAAGGCGTCGCAGAACGCGCTGGAAGCGTTCGGCAAGGTGCTGCCGGAGTTCCTGGGCGGCTCCGCCGACCTGGCGCCGAGCAACCTGACCATGTGGTCCGGCTCGAAAGCGCTGAACGTTGACCCGGCGGGCAACTACATTCATTACGGCGTGCGCGAGTTCGGCATGACCGCCATCACCAACGGCATCGCGCTGCACGGCGGCTTCCTGCCGTACTCGGCGACCTTCCTGATGTTCGTGGAATACGCCCGCAACGCGGTGCGCATGGCGGCGCTGATGAAGCTGCGCAACGTGTTCGTCTACACCCACGACTCCATCGGTCTGGGCGAAGACGGCCCGACTCACCAGCCGGTGGAGCAGCTGGCGAGCCTGCGCGTGACCCCGAACATGAGCACCTGGCGCCCGTGTGACCAGGTGGAATCGGCGGTGGCGTGGCAGTACGGCATCGAGCGCAACGACGGCCCGACCACCCTGGTGTTCTCGCGCCAGAACCTGACCCAGCAGCCGCGCACCGCAGAGCAGCTGGCGAACGTGTACCGCGGCGGCTACGTGCTGAAAGACTGCGCGGGCACGCCGGACGTCATCCTGATCGCCACCGGCTCCGAAGTGGGCATCACGGTGGAAGCGGCGGACAAGCTGACCGCGGCGGGCCGCAAGGTGCGCGTGGTGTCGATGCCGTCGACCGACGCGTTCGACAAGCAGGATGCGGCGTACCGCGAGTCGGTGCTGCCGGCGGCGGTGACGGCGCGCGTGGCGGTGGAAGCGGGTATCGCGGACTACTGGTACAAGTACGTGGGGCTGAACGGCGCCATCGTGGGCATGACCACCTTCGGTGAGTCGGCGCCGGCGGAGCAGCTGTTCGCCGAGTTCGGCTTCACCGTGGACAACGTGGTGGCGAAGGCGCAGGCGCTGCTGAAGTAAGCGGTCTGGCGCAAGCCGATAAAAAAGCCGGTCATCATGACCGGCTTTTTTTATGGGCGGAAATCGCGCTTACGACGCGGCATTGGCGCTTTCGACGCCGCGCAACCGGTCGTAAGCCGCCGCCAGCAACAGCACCAGCAGCGTAGGCTGCAGCCAGACCAGCCCCTGTTCGGCCAGCGGCAGCTTATCGAACCAGGCGGGCAGCAGGCCGCTGAAGCTGGAAGCCTTCAGGCCGTCGGCCAGGCCAAACACCAGGCTGGTGGCGATCACCGGCGCGAAGACGCGCCTGGCGCTGCGCCAGCGGTTCTGGCTGAAGCTGAGCAACACCAGCGCGATGCAGGGCGGGTAGATCGCCGTCAGCACCGGCAGCGAGACGCGGATCAGATTGGCCAGCCCCATGTTGGAGACCAGCATGGCGAAGAGGGCGAGGATGACCACCAGCGTGCGGTAAGAGAGCGGCAGGTAGCGGGAGAAGAAGTCCGCGCAGGCGCAGGTCATGCCGACCGCCGTCACCAGGCAGGCGATGAACATCAGCACCGCCATAAAGACGCTGCCCAGATCGCCGAAGGTGTGCTGTACATAGGCGTGCAGGATTGCCGCGCCATCCTGAGCGCCGTTCTCGATCAGGCTACCGCTGCCGGCGCCGAGTTTGAACATGCAGATATAGACCAGCGTCAGGCCGACGCCGGCGATCAGGCTGGCCCACAGCGTATAACGCAGCAGCAACCCGCTGTCGCTGACGCCGCGCGAGCGGGCGGCGGTAACGATAATCGAACCGAACATCAGCGCCGACAGCGTGTCCATGGTTTGATAACCCTGTACGAAGCCGGTGGAAAACGCCGAGGCTTGATAGCTGCCGACGGCGGAGAGCGGCGCGCCTGCGGGCCAGACCAGGGCGGCGATGCCGAGCGCGGCCAGCGCCAGAATTTTCAGCGGCGCCAGAATATGGCCGACGTTATCGAGCAACCGTCCGGGATAAAGCGACACAATCATCGCCAGGGTAAAGAACAGCAGGCTGTAGATGAACTGCGGCAGGGCGCCGTCGCCGGTGAAAGGTGCAATGCCGAGGGCGAAAGAGACATTGGCGGTTCGCGGCGTGGCGAACAGCGGGCCGAGCGCCAGATAGCAGACGGTCGCCAGCAGCAAACCGGCGGTGCGGCCGATGGGGCCGGTCAGCAGGCTGATGCTGCCGCCGACGCGCGCCAACGCGATCACGGCGATCACCGGCAGGGCGACGGCGGTCACCATAAACCCGATAGCGGCCGGCCACAGATGTTCGCCGGACTGCAGTCCCACCAGCGGCGGGAAGATGATGTTGCCGGCGCCGACAAACAGGGCAAAGGTCATAAAGCCCAGGGCGATAATGTCTTTCGGGGATAAACTCTTGGTCATAACGGTATGGCACTGCCTGTATTCATGAAATAAACGGCCTGCCTGCAGAGGGCTGGCGCGTGGGGCAGCGAGCGCCCGCAAAAATTTTCGTCCGGCAGGATATAATAATTCGGCGACAAAAACCTGATTAATCCAGCGCTGTTTATCCTTGCGTGAACCGGCCGCACAGATGCATCCTGGCGGCCGGCCCGGCAACGCGTTAGCTCGCGCGCGCCACCATGTCTATCGACAGCGGGATTTCGATATGCGGTTTAAAAGAGTCATACGCGAAGGAGACGTGGCCGTCTTCGACCGGTTTACGGGTGAAAAAGATCAGCATATCGCGGGTTGAATTCTTACGTTTGTCCTGCGCTTCCACCGGTGAGAGGCTGTGTTTGCGTTCATGGTCGACAATCAGCAGGGTATCGAGGAAATGCCGATGCTGTATTGCGCCCAAAATCCATTCCGGCCGGGCCCGATCGAATTTGATCCCGCTGGTTTCGCGCATATCGTGAATAAAGGTCTTGGCGCTGTCGTCGGTCATGTTGTCGCAGCCGAGGAAGGTCGTCATGGTGTGGTCGACGCCGTCGCTGTGCACGCCTTCCAGCGCCGGTTCGCCCAGCATCTGCGGCGTGGTGACGGTGCGCAGGTTGAACACCGTGCAGACGAACTTGTTGATCTCCTGATTAAGCCGGGGGCGCGGCGTCACGCTCACGCCATCGATCACGTAGGCTTTGAATTTCATCAGCGCCTGAAATGCCGTATTCAACTGCAGATCGTCGTTGATGCCGCGGAAATGGCGCACCTTTCCCGAATCGTAGCGGATGAAGTCTTCCTCGACCGAGAGCACGAAAGGCTGGAACTCCAGCCGCTCAATCCGGGCGCGATCGAAGTCGAAACAGAAACGGCCGTTTCTGGACTTGCGGAAAGGCAGCGTGGGATCGTCCGCCAGATTGGCGCTGACCTGCTGCAGCCTGGCGAAATCTTCCGGCCGCGCGCCCAGCGCCAGCAGGATTGCCTGCATGGTAGCGCCGGGGATAAAGGCTGAACGGTGTTCCTGGTATGCCTTCTTAACTTCATCAAGCAGAGATAACTGTCGCATTTCTCGGAGGCCTCACGAATGATGGGGCGGTTATAAAATCTTGCTGCCGATCTCCACGTCGAAATCGGGTTTCAGCAAGACGGTGCCTTGATCCCTGGTGACCGCGGCAAGAACCAGCACTTCGGATTTAAATCCGGCAACCCGCCTGGCGGGGAAATTAACGACGGAGATGACTTTTCTGCCAAGCAGATCATCTTCCTGATAGTTTTCGCATAATTGCGCCGAACTGTTTTTAATGCCAATTTCCTCGCCGAAATCAATGCGCAGCTTATAGGCGGGTTTTAACGCCTTGTCGTTATATTCCACGGAAATAATTTCGCCAATACGCATATCCAGTTTCATAAAATCAGTGATTTCGGCCATGAGTCAGTCCCGTTAATTAAATGGCTTCAGAAAGGCTAGCAAAGGGGAATTATCCCGACAATGTCGCCGATAGGGGAATATTTATACCTGATGTAGCAATTAATTTACATTATCGTAACGTAGCGCAATTAATTATAAGCTCGATGAATTATATGAAATTGAAACTTCATTATTCACCGGTAATTATGTGCGCCACCTGAACTTGGGCGTTCGCTCGGCACTGTTAAGCCCGTGTTAAATTGGTTAGTATGCCCTCATTCATCAACCGCATTCTTTCAGGTAGTGATATGGAAATAACCCCGCGTGAAAAACGCGATCGGCGAAAGGCATTTATCGCGCCGTTTTTCCTGATATTAATTTGGTCGACGGGTTTTATTGCCGCGCGTGCGGTGGCGGATCATGCCGATCCCAACCTTTTCCTGACCTTTCGCTTTTTGATCGCCGCCGCGGTATTCGCTTTGCTGGCATTGCATTGCGCCTGGCCCAAGGGGCGGCAGTTCGTGATGCACCTGCTGACCGGCATGTTGATGAATGGCGTTTATCTCGCTGCAAGCTGGTGGGCGGTGGCGAACGGCCTGGCGGCCGGGGTGATGTCGCTGATCGGCGGATTGCAGCCGTTGTTCACCGCGCTGATTTTCGCGTTGGTGCTGCGCAAATCGATAGGGTTACGCTCCTGGGCCGGGCTGGCGGTCGGTTTTATCGGCGTTGCGCTGGTGCTCTCCCCTCGACTGACCGGTATCGACGTCGGCAATATGGCGCTGTTGCCGATCCTGATGGGGTTTGGCAGCATCGTCGCGCTGACGATCGGCATCATGGTGCAGAAGTCTTCGCTGGCGGCGGCCGATCTGCGGGCGGCGGGCGCCATTCAGCACCTCGGCGCCGCGATCGTGACCGGCGCGTTGGCGGCCGTGATGGGCTCCGGCGCCTGGGACAATTCGCCGACGCTGTGGTTCTCGCTGCTGTGGTCGGCCGGCGTGTTGTCGCTGGGCGGCACCGCGCTGTTTATCTGGATGGTGCGCCACGGCGATTTGACTCGCATTACCGCGCTGATGCTGCTGGTGCCGCCGGCGGCGGCGCTGCAGGCTTACGCGCTGTTTGGCGAGGCGCTGTCGCTGGTGCAGTTGGCGGGGTTTGCCCTGACCCTGCTGGGGGTCGCCATCGTACAGCGAATTCGCCTGCTGCGGCGTTCTCGCCTGGCCGAATAGTTTGCGACAGGAAGCGCCGTAAAGCCCGCGCTGCCGGGCTTTTTTATTGGCTGAAAAACGTCCAACCTCACAAAACCGAAAGATAACAAAGCAACGCCGTTGCCTCGTCACAGTTATTAACTATATGTTAATTTTTAGTTTATTAAATGTGATCAGGGGATGGATGATGATGAAAAAAATCAGCGCGACCGTAGCGGCAATCACTTTGCTGGGCTCCGTTTCCGCCTATGCGGCCTTCCCGGCGGGCTACCCCGCCGACTACCAGAAACTGGTCGACGGCGCGAAGAAAGAAGGCAAGGTGGTGATTTACTCGACCACCGACACCAAGGCGGCGGCGCCGCTGATCCAGGGGTTCGAGGCGTTGTATCCGGGCATCAAGGTCGAATACAACGACATGAACAGCACCGAACTGTATAACCGCTTTATCAGCGAGCAGGCGGCCGGCGGCACCAGCGGCGACGTGGTGTGGAGTTCGTCGATGGACACCATTTTGAAACTGGCGGGCGATTACGCGCAGGAATACGCCTCTCCCGAGCAGGCTCAACTGCCGAAATGGGCGGTATGGCAAGATAAGGTGTATGGCACCACCTATGAGCCGGTGGTGTTTATCTATAACAAACGCCTGATCCCGCAAGGCGATGTGCCGGATTCGCATGCGGCGCTGGCCAAGCTGATCGCCGGCCAGACGGACAAATTCAAGAAGAAAGTCACCACCTACGACATCGAAAAATCCGGCGTCGGCTTCATGCTGTCGGTGCAGGACTTCAAGGCCGATCCTAACTACTTCAAAACGCTGGCCGACGTGGCCAAGGGTGGCCTGGCGGTGCAATCCTCCACCGGCACCATGATGGAACGCGTTTCCTCCGGTGAAAACCTGATCGGCTTCAATATCCTCGGTTCATACGCCGAGGCCCGCGCCAAGAGCGATCCGTCGCTCGGCATCGTCTATCCGAAAGACTATACCCTGGTGCTGTCGCGCGTGAGCTTCATCGGCAAAGAGGCCGGCAACCCTAACGCCGCCAAGCTGTGGTTTGACTATGTGCTGTCGGAGAAAGGGCAAAATATTCTCGCCAATCAGGCGGATATCCCCTCGATCCGCAACGACATCGAAGGCAAGAACGACATCGATGGCATGACCAAGCTGTTGGGTAACGCGCTCAAACCGATCCCGGTCGATGACAGCCTGCTGGAATATCTGCAGCCGGCCAAGCGTCTCGACTATATCAAACAATGGCGCGCCGCCGCGGCGAAATAACAGGGACTGCATTCGGACGCGCGCCTGTCGCACGGGCGCGCGCCCTTTGGTCGTCGTTTACAACCATAGGGAGCATTTATGCAAGCATGGCGCAGAAAGTGGCAGAGTCTGCCGCGCGGCCTGGTGGTGTTGATAACCGCGCTGGTTATCTATGTCCCCCTGTCGTTTATCATCATTCAAAGCTTCCTCTCGGCACCGTTTTTCTCTCCTTCCAAGGTTTTCAGCCTTGAGGCCTTCGAGTTCATCTTTACCGATCCGGATTTCTACAAGGCGCTGAAAAGCGGCTTTATTTTGGCATTCGGCCTGGTGATTATCGCCATCCCGCTCGGCGGTGTTTTGGCCTTCCTGATGGTGCGCACCGATCTGCCGGGGCGGCGGATCATCGAACCGCTGATTCTGGTGCCGATCTTCGTGTCGCCGATGGTGCTGGGTTTCGGTTACGTGGTGGCGGCGGGACCGGTAGGTTTCTTCTCGCTGTGGGCGGAGGCGCTGCTGGGCTTCGTGCCGTGGAACATCTACTCAATGGCCAGCATCGTGGTGATAGCCGGATTGACGCACGTGCCTCACGCGTATCTGTACATCTCCTCGGCGCTGCGCAGCGTGGGCTCCGACGTTGAAGAAGCGGCGCGCACCGCCGGCGCCACGCCGCTGCAAGTGATGACCGCCGTCAGTCTGCCGATGGTGCGGCCGTCTATCTTGTACGCCGGGGTGCTGTTGTTCTTCCTCGGGCTGGAAGTGTTCGGCCTGATGCTGGTGTTGGGCGATCCGGAAGGCAACCTGGTGCTGGCGACCTACCTGTACCAGTTGACCAACAAGCTGGGCACGCCGTCTTACCATCTGATGGCGGCGGTGGCGGTGGTGCTGATTTGCATCACTATTCCGTTGGTGATGCTGCAGCGCCGGCTGATGCGCACCGCCAATCGCTTTGTCACCGTCAAGGGCAAAGCCTCGCAGGCCCGCGCGCTGCCGCTCGGCAAATGGCGCTGGGTGGCCGGCGCGGTGGTGGTGTTCTGGCTGACCGTGACCATCGGCGTGCCGCTGATCGGCGTGGTGCTGCGCGCCTTTATCTCTAACTGGGGCGTGGGCGTGTCTGTCTGGGACGAGCTGTCGATCAACACCTTCCGCACCATCTGGGCGCAGCCCAACCTGCTGCGCGCCATCGTCAACTCGATGGCGATCGGGGTGATCGGCGGGGCGCTGGCGGTGGCGTGCTACCTGTTTATCGGCATCGCCATGCACCGCAAGCCGGATGGCGCCACGCGCTTCCTCGACTACAGCGTACTGGTGCCGCGCGCGGTGCCGGGGCTGTTGGCCGGTCTGGCATTCCTGTGGGTGTTCCTGTTCTTGCCGATGTGGCTGGACAAATCGCTCAAGGAGGGCTGGTTGTCGGCGTTGCCGATGGCCGAGTGGCTGCGTGCCAACTGGATTGTCTGGCTGCGTTCGCTGCGCAGCACTATCTTCAGCGTCTGGCTGGCTTACACCGTGGTATGGATGGCCTACGGCCTGAGGCTGATCTCTTCCACGTTGCTGCAGGTGGGGCCGGAGCTGGAAGAGGCGGCGCGCAGCGCCGGCGCCAGCCGCGGCCAGATCACCCGCCACGTCACCATTCCGCTGTCGCGCTATGGCCTGATCGGCTCTTGGCTGCTGATGTTCCTGATTTTTGAACGCGAATATTCCACCGGGGTGTATCTGCTGTCTCCGGGCACGGAAACCATCGGCTCGATGCTGGTTTCTCTGTGGGCCGCGGGCGCTATCGATATCGTCGCCGCGCTGTCGTTCATCAATATCCTGCTGGTGGTGCTGGGGCTGGGGATCGCCTTGCGCTTTGGAGTGAAATTACATGATTGAACTTTCGGTAGAGAATCTGCATTTGACCTATGGCGACAACCCGGTGCTGAAAGGGGTGTCGATGGATCTGAAACGGGGCGAGGTGGTCTCGCTGCTGGGCCCGTCGGGCAGCGGCAAAACCACGCTGCTGCGGGCGGTGGCCGGGCTGGAGAAACCGAGCCAAGGGCGGATCGTCATCGGCAATAACCCCGTGTACAACGGCAGCGCGCGCAGCGAAATTCCCGCCGAAGAGCGCAACCTGGGGCTGGTGTTTCAGTCCTATGCCCTGTGGCCGCATAAAACGGTGTTTGAGAACGTCGCTTACCCGCTGAAGCTGCGTAAGACCGCCTCGGCGGAAATCGCCCAGCGGGTGCAGGCGGTGCTGGATCAGCTCGGGTTGGGGCATCTGGCCAAGCGGCACCCGCACCAGCTTTCCGGCGGCCAGCAGCAGCGCGTGGCGATCG
>NZ_JVEL01000347.1:196-3223 GCF_001076875.1 Serratia sp. 506_PEND | reverse complement strand
ACATTGCCGGGATCATTCGCTCGCTGGGTATGGAGGAGGTGGAGGTCACATTCAGGGATGAAGCGGCAGAGGCGATTATCAACGCCCGCAGACCTTCACAGACGGATTTTTTCAGAGAGTTATTTGATAACATCAGTATGCAAAAAACCGGGGACCACTACGGATTACAACGGACGTTTAAACTCTCAGACGCAGCACTGGCGACGATTTGTAATATCACCCGTGATTTGCTCCCCGATGACCTCGTTGACACGACTTACGTGAAGCGCACCCGCCATCGACTGAAAGAACAGGGCTACAGCGCTGTATGGTGAAACGTTCAGAGGACGTTAATCAGACCCTGTACCTGAAAACCACTGAGGAAGACCACCGATAGTGCCTTACTCAGTGAGCTCGTTAATCCGATGATTTGTTTAACTGGTAATCTTTCATCACGGCCCCCAGCGCTGAGCCAGAATTAATCACCGAAGGACGTATCCAGATCAATTTCTCACCCAGGCGGCGGATGTGCCCTCTGCGCAGATGCATACGCTTTGTATGCGATCCCGTACATATCCCCGTTCCTCCACTCACAGATCGTTGCTCATCCGAAATCTGCAGAACTTTGTAGGTAAAACGCGGTTTAATCACTGACTCTGGCGCTTTGACTCGCTTGCCCCGAACGAACCTGGGCGTTTTGCTGTCGGCCGGAGTGAGGGTATCTACGATAACGTTGGTACAGTTCAGGACACTGCAGGCGTTGATAAATGACTGCAACTCATCACGCGTATTTATCATGATGTCGGCCATCAGCTTGTCGCGACTTCCGATCATACCTTCTGCACGTTCAGCAAATTCAGGCAGTGCGATAAAAGGCTCAGCCCTGAATTGCTTCAACTGAGTCTTTTTAACCAGTCCCGCTTCCTGCAGCGATTCAACCGCCAATCTGGTTGCCGGAGGACGCTGAGTCATGTCTGTGGTTTTATTCAGTTGGTTGTCGTAAGGGTAAAACATCCCTCCATAGTTCATCTGCCAGCGATTCTGCTCATCAACCCAATAGATGGAACAGACGAAAACACCGCCACCGGGAAAATGCTCCAGCACATGGTTAATACCCGGCACTGGCTCCAGCGTCGTCACAGCTTCCCAGCACAACGCAATTCGCTTTGTTGAACGAAGGACCTGCATATCAGAATACTGTTCCAGAGGGATATCTTTCTCCCAGGGGATTTCAAACGTTACCACCGGGTAAGGCAAACGAGCCAGATCCAGATGCGTCTGCCGCAGGTCTTCAGGCGCAATAAAGTCAGCGCAGTTTGGCAGGATGAATTTAATGCTGTTCTCAAGCAGGTTTATCATATTGCGCAGCACGTAAGCCGTATACGGTGTTTCATGCAGACAATTACGCTCCAGCTCCCGCAGATCATCGATCGCAGAAGATGTGTAGTTTAATGGCGTTATCGCTTCTCTGGTCATTTGTACTCCCTGAGGGATTGTTCTTCAATGCTGTCGTGGTCGATCACTTTATCTTAATGAATTTATTATTTTTAAAAGAGTTAACCAGATCCTTCTTCATCTGTTCAACCAGCCCATCAGCATACGCCCGGGCTATTTCCATCCCTTTCGATTTAGCGATGATGAGCAGAGATGTCACATCATTTTCCCTCCCACAATTGGCACAGATGACAAAACTGTGACCAGGAGGTGAGTAATCCGTGTAAGGTAAGGCGAACTGCTCCGAGCGGCAGAATGCACAGCGCAGCCGAATAGTTTCTTTAAGGTCCTCCATCATCCCATCAGACCAGGAAGTGAACCTGCAAGACCTCCAACGATAGAGCCAACCAAAGGATGCTCCAGAAATTTAGCCAATCGGCTTTTGGCTTCCTGCTTTTCTTCTGCAGATGCTGAAGACTCCTCGATCTGCTGAAGCAGCTGATTAAATACATTGTGAATGTTTTGCGTATTACCATTGCCGACCTGTGCTGGCCCATGAACATTTAACGTCGCAATTTGCATGCTGGCTCCTAACTCGTATGAACGATTTTTCCCGTGTTTGACTGAAATAGCGCGGCTCTGACCTTCTTCTGTCAGGGAGACATCTTGAAAACCGCCATAATCCTTACGCACAAGAGAACGAGAATGGCAGATATTGATGATTTTTAACAAATACGCTTCCGACCAGTGAAGCAACTCGTCAATGGCAGTGCGATCGTTCTGGCCTGCATCGAATCCAAATGAAACGGTTTTGATCGTTTCTCCGAGGTTCTCCATGTCATCGTTCATGTATGTCAAAAGAGCATCGATATCTGACTGAATTTTCTCTGCGTCCATGGGTTGCCTTATTTTGTATGCTGATGAAAAAAGAAGCATTATACATCTGGCACGGCCGGGTGGTAAGCCTTAATGCAATCAATGACCTGGTAGCTCTGATGATGCCGTTGTTCCTGCCGGTCTGCCAGCAATGGGGCTCCTAATGACTACTATACAATCGGCAGAGCCACTGAGGAATTGACATTATTACCGCATTCATAACCCCCACAGATAATAGCTACCCATAGCCCTTCTAAAACGCGCTGTAACGCATCAGGTTCCACGCAATCAATTCATTGACAGATTTCCATTACCGTTATCTCAAACACGGTTATACGGGCTTACAGAAAGGTTCAGAGATATGCAGCACTACAATGTTCATCCCCTGTTAAAATAACGTCTGCTTAATGCGCTAATCATTCTTCGCACACTGACTCTGAATAAATAAACTCAATCTCCCGGCCCGTACTCCGTTTAACGGGTTATTAAAGATGACGGTATATTCCTGGACTATTCCCCAGTCTCACGCCACCTCGCTTACCATTACCTCACAGTCACTCTCCTTACCCTTTAGCTCACGTTCTCATTGACGTGAGTAAAGCTCAGGCAAATATACTCATGAATGGCTTCAGTCCAGTCAGTGGTTATTGGTTATTGGTTATTGGTTATTGGTTATTGGTTATTGGTTATTGGTTATTGGTTATTGGTTATTGGTTATTGGTTATTGGTTATTGGTTA
>NZ_JVEL01000347.1:0-96 GCF_001076875.1 Serratia sp. 506_PEND | reverse complement strand
TGGTTATTGGTTATTGGTTATTGGTTATTGGTTAACGAATTACCTGCAATGGTTAGCTATCGCAATAACAAAACCTATTGAGACAGGATAATGCCA
>NZ_JVEL01000346.1:0-2107 GCF_001076875.1 Serratia sp. 506_PEND | reverse complement strand
CCACCACCGGATTTACAGCCCCGGATAAACTCGCTTTCGGCTTTGGATTTCGCATCACCGCAGCCACTGAGTACCACTGTCGATAACATCAGGCAGATCGCGGAAAAATAACGTGCCGAACGGAGTGAACCGCCAGCAAGGGAAATGTTCATTGCTATATCCTTGAATAAACAGAGGGTTGAGTTTGATAAAACGGGTTAAAGGCCATCCTGTTGGGGGATGCCTTCATCCTGCAATCCGTGGCTGATGTCGTTAACCACTGTATCCGGGTCAAGCGAAATGGTCGCCAGATGCTTTCCGGTATCGGGGTTGCCCCGATACACATCGAGCGCGGCAAAAGGTTTGCCGTCATCATCCGAACCGGTAGAGACCTCGTAGGTGGTATCCCCGTTGCGGACGCTAAATTCCTGCAGGTTGATAACCTGGTTGCTCTGGTACGCGTAGCCCGTCGCCTGAGCCGGAACGGTAATATCCATCTCCTTATGCTCAGCGCCAGTCTTACCGAATGAATACGATACCGACGGGGTAACGATGCAGATTTCGACCTCCTTTTTGTGATTCAGGGTCTGTGCATAAAAGACGGGCTTTGCGCAGCGCTGATAATGCGCGTCGCGAAAGGCATCGGGCGTACCGGCATTCGCGTTCGGCAGCGATGCCAGCGTCAGTCCGATGCTTAATAACAGCAGGGCTGTGGGGTGTTTCATAGCCGGGCTCCTTTTAGTCCAGAGGTGGCTTCCGGGAACACTCCCCGGAAGGAATGAATAACGTTACTGATGAAGCGAAAGTGAGGCAGCGCGGAGATAAACTCTTCGCTGGCCGTCAGGGCATCAAGCTCAGGCTTGTTGCGAAAGGAGGTTTCCAGGACAGTGACGGCATTAATTTCTTCCATCCTGAAAACCTGGAGTGTTCTGGTGCGAGTGGTGACCAGAAACCAGCTTTTGCTCTGGAAGATCAGACGGTGTGGTGCTACGGTTTCATGAGTGCGTCCGTTAACCTGCAGCGTGACGGTGTGGTGATCGCGAATGGCTTCTGCCAGCAGTAAAAATGACGCTGACTGTGTGACTGCCGACGGTAAGCCGCCATGCCCGATAAGACAGGGCGATATCCCCGACGTGCTGGTGAGCAGCCGAATGAGCTTTCTGTTCTGGATGGGGATGATCCCTGAAATTCCCGTATTGTGGATAAAGGAGGATGTATCCGGCGAATGGGGCCGGAGAGGGCGTCGGGCAAGGCGGTAGGCTCCGCCGGAATGCTCAATACCCAGATGGAGCAGGCGCTGCTGGAAATCCCGTTGCAGCGTGCGTTCTGAGACAGCAAATTCATCAGCCAGTGTTTTCAGTACCAGGGCATGGCCCGCCAGTAGCCGACTGATGATGACAGACAGCCTGACGGCCAGGCGGTCATAACGATCGTGTTGTTCTTTCATTCTGAAATCAGCCTCCGGCTCTCCGTATGCTCCTGTTGATGGTGGAAAATTATGCCGTACCGGTTCGCCACGTTATGTCGTCCCTTTATGGTGGATGACGTAAAAATTATGACAACAACCAGTTTTAGTTAAGTGGCTGTAAGTAAAAGGGTATGAGAGTATTAAGGGAAGGTGAGTGATGTTTTTTACGACACATCCTGTCATTGGTGCGAAGGGCTGAGGGGATAAAAAAACCGTATCACAGAGACGCCGTGGCATTCACGTTATCGTCGACGGTGTCTTCCGGGATACGGTTGTACCCCATACCGTTTACTGGAGCCGCTGAGTGTTACGTCATATTGAAGGTCTGCTCACACTGTGTGCAGCAGTATTCATCAAATACCGTCCCGTCCAGCCTCTCACCGGCTACTGCTCCCGCTACTGCGCCAGCACAGGCGCCGGACAGAAACCCAATGAGCCCTCCGGCTATCGTACCGACAACCGGAATGACTGAACCTATCAGCGCACCGGCGGATGCACCTTCAAGCCCGGCAAGGCCTCCGGCCGTTGCGCCAATCACCCCACCCGTTTTTTTACCCACATGACGCAGTTGTATGTGTTGCGAACCGCAATTCGGACAATTCATTTTGTTCTCCCTTGTTACTGGCAATAAAAGCCGCCTGAATAAACAGGCGGGCCGTG
>NZ_JVEL01000345.1:0-3741 GCF_001076875.1 Serratia sp. 506_PEND | reverse complement strand
TTGGCGTAGCAGCCGCCTTCGAAGTTGAACACGCCGTCGTCGTCCCAGCCGTGCTCGTCATCGCCGATCAGCTGACGCTTAGGATCGGTGGAGAGGGTGGTCTTGCCGGTGCCGGACAGGCCAAAGAACACCGCCACGTCGCCTTTCTCGCCCACGTTGGCCGAGCAGTGCATCGAGGCGATGCCTTTCAGCGGCAGCAGGTAGTTCATCATCGAGAACATGCCTTTCTTCATTTCGCCGCCGTACCAGGTGCCGCCGATCAGCTGCATGCGCTCGGTCAGATTGAAGGCGACGAAGTTCTCCGAGTGCAGCCCTTGCTGCTGCCAGTCCGGGTTGGTGCATTTAGCGCCGTTCATCACCACGAAGTCCGGTTCAAAGTCCGCCAGCTCGGCGTCGCTCGGGCGGATGAACATGTTTTTCACGAAGTGCGCCTGCCAGGCCACCTCGGTGATGAAGCGCACTTTCAGACGCGTGTCGGCGTTGGCGCCGCAGAACGCGTCCACCACGAACAGACGCTTGCCGGAGAGCTGATTGCCCACCAGCGTCTTCAGATGCTGCCAGACTTCCGGCGAGAGCGGCTGGTTGTCGTTCTTGCCGGTGCCGTTGTCCGACCACCAGACGGTATCGCGCGTGGTGTCGTCGCGCACGATGTATTTGTCCTTCGGCGAACGGCCGGTAAATTCACCGGTCGCGACGTTGACCGCGCCCAGTTGGGTGAGGGTGCCGCGCTCCAGCGGCGGCAGGTCGGCGCGGGTCTCTTCGGCGAACAGCAATTCATAGCTGGGGTTATAGACGATGTCGGCGGCCTGATGGATGCCGTAGCGAGCGAGGGTTTGTGGGGTAACAGCGCGTGAAGACATATTCTACTTCCTTATGAGTCATATTATGCCTCTTTCCCGTGCGGTGCCGCGCGCAGGATTGAGATTCGGATCAAGCTGACCGGATTCAGCTAATGCATTTCCGGTTCTTTATTAATAAAACAGGGGGCTTTTTCGCCCTCCTATAGCATAGCAGCGAATTTAAGCCTGTTTACTTTAATTACAAAATGCTGACGATAATTAATTAAAACTAACCTTGGCGGAGGGTCACAATATTGAATTCCGCCGGCGTAATTTAGTTTTGCATTTTTATTTTTTATCATATCGTCAGGGCTGTCTACTGTTTTATTTCTTATTAGAAAAAGCGAAATCCACAATAGGATTTTTCGTAATCATTTGTTTTTGCTTGGCTATGGCAAAGTTTTTGCGCCAGGTGAATCTAACCGTACTGTACGCTTGTCAGCAGGGTGAATAATGAAACAGATAAATGCAGAACTGGCCTGTGATAAAAATACGGCATCGTCCGAATCATCAGGATTAATTAATCAACTTCGTCAAATAGATATCGGCGCGGTACCGATCGCCTTGTTTATCACGATTTGCGCGATCGTAGCGATTTCCGCCTACGCCAACTTCCTGCCGAAGAATATGATCGGCGGCCTGGCGGTGATAATGACGCTGGGCTTTGCGCTGGCGCAGTTGGGAAAAAGCATTCCCGTGCTGCGCGATATCGGCGGGCCGGCCATTCTGTGTTTGATGGTGCCGTCGGTGCTGGTCTATTTCGATGTCTTCCAGCCCAACGTCATGGGCACCGTCCATTTGCTGATGAAAGACGCGAACCTGCTTTATTTCGTCATCGCCAGTCTGGTGGTCGGCAGCATTCTCGGCATGAACCGGGTGATACTGATCCAGGGGATGATTCGCATGTTCGTGCCGCTGGTGGTGGGCACGATCACGGCGGTGATCACCGGGCTGCTGGTGGGCAAGCTGTTCGGCTTTACCTTCTATCACACCTTCTTCTTCATCATCGTGCCGATCATCGGCGGCGGCATCGGCGAGGGAATTTTACCGCTGTCGCTGGCCTATTCGGCGATCCTGGGCTCGACGCCGGATGTCTATGTCGCGCAGCTGGCGCCGGCGGCGGTGCTGGGTAACATCTTCGCCATCGTGACCGCCGGGGTGCTGGCGCGCATCGGTATGCAGCGCAAGGCGCTGAGCGGCGACGGCATGCTGATCCGTTCGGCGCAGGAGAACGCGATGTTCGCCATCAAGGAGCAAAGCGGCAACGTCGATTTCCAACTGATGGGCGGCGGGCTGCTGGTGATCTGCGCCTTCTTTATCGTCGGCGGCCTGTTCGAACACATCGTGCATATTCCCGGGCCGGTGCTGATGATCCTGTTCGCGGTGCTGTGCAAGTACTGCCGGGTGATCCCGGCTTCGATGGAGACCGGCGCGCACAGTTTCTACAAGTTCGTCTCCACCGCGCTGGTGTGGCCGCTGATGATCGGTCTGGGCATGCTGTACGTGCCGCTGGAAAGCGTGGTGGCGGTGTTCTCGGTCGGTTATGTGGTGGTCTGCGGCTCGGTGGTGCTGTCGATGGGACTGGTCAGTTTCTTGATTGCGCCTTACCTGAAGATGTTTCCGGTGGAGGCGGCGATTGTCACCTGTTGTCACAGTGGCCTGGGCGGCACCGGTGACGTGGCGATCCTGTCGGCGTCGAACCGCATGGGGCTGATGCCGTTCGCCCAAATCGCCACGCGCATCGGCGGCGCTTCCACGGTCATCGGCGCGACGCTGCTGCTTGGTTGGTTAGTCTGAGTCCAGAGTATCTTATGGATAACCGGGGTTGGATTGCCCCGGTTTTTTTATGCGTTTTTATTCGCTTATCGTGATAGTGCTGATTATTGCCTTGAAAATCATTCGTGTGGCGCAAATGCATAGCCGTACTTTATCTAAGAAAATTCTGTAATCGGTGAAAATGTGTCTATTCTTTTCTCTTAAGGGATTATCGTTCTCATTCAGAGTGCCGAGGGAAGGCGCCAGCGCATTACCGATATCCCCGTATTGATTCAACACCGGGCCGCTGCCGTTCAGGCAATCCGCCAGTTGGGGCATCCCCCCGATTGAATTGACGAATATGGAGATAAGGTTATGTCATCAAGCAATGCTTCCGTTAAGGCCGAAGGCGTATTAGCCCTGCTGGGCGCTTATAAACCCGATGAAGACGACACCATTACCGTGCTTCATCCGTCGAAAACGTTCGAAAACGCCGGCCTGGAGTTGGTGCGCGGCGATCGTAGTTGGCACGACAAGGGCGTGACCGACACGCCGGTCTCCCTGACCTACAGCTTCTGGGAAAAGGCGCCGGGCAACATGTCGAGCATGAGCATCAGCGGCTTTAGCAGCTTTAACGCCGAACAGCGCGAGCAGGCTAAACTGTCGCTGCAGTCATGGTCAGACGTGGCTAACATCACCTTCACCGAAACCAGCAACACCGCCGCCGCCAACATCAAATTCGGCCTGTTCGACTACAGCTCGCGCGGCTCCTATGCCTTCGCGTATAACCCGGACTCCTCGCCTTCGGTCGCCGGGCAAACCTGGTATAACGCCAAGAACCCTACCTTCGTCAACAACCAGATCCATGAGAACGAGTACGGTCGCCAGACCTTCACCCATGAAATCGGCCATGCGTTGGGGTTGCAGCATCCGGGCGACTATAACGCCGCGCCGGGCGTCAGCATCACCTACGCTAAAGACGCGACCTACTTTGAGGACAGCCGCGCGCACAGCCTGATGAGCTATTTCAGCGAAAGCAACACCGGGCAGGACTTTAAAGGCGCGTACTCTTCCGGGCCGTTGCTCAACGACATCACGGCGATCCAGCATTTCTACGGCGCCAACATGAACACCCGCACCGGCGACA
>NZ_JVEL01000344.1:0-375 GCF_001076875.1 Serratia sp. 506_PEND | reverse complement strand
CCAGCAGCGGTTTGAGGCTGGACTGATAAAAACCGTCGAGCGTGCCGCCGGGTGCAAAGAAACGGGTCACTTCAGACAGTGACGCATCCTGCGAAGAAGTCGGGTTGAAGGGATAGCGGTCAGCCAGGGTGTCGTTAAACGGCGTCAGCACCTGCTCTGTCCACGCCTGGTTCAGGGATGACATGGCAAGCGACGTCGTCACATCGGCGACCTGTGTCGCGATCTGACCGACCCAGCGATCCAGTGGGGCCGGCAGCCCCTGCGCATACTGTTGCAGGCTGAAAGCCGGATCCTTATAGGGATCGCTCTGGCGCAGCTGCAGGGCCTTAAAGGCAGCAGCACCCGGATCGCCTGCACTGTTTATCTGCTCCAGCC
>NZ_JVEL01000343.1:0-515 GCF_001076875.1 Serratia sp. 506_PEND | reverse complement strand
GGGCTCTATGACATGGGATTAAGTGGCTCAGAGTGGGTGAATGACTGGTATGCATCAGATTATTACTCTCACTCCCCTGTGAAAGATCCTAAAGGACCTTCAAATGGTACTAAAAAAGTATTGCGGGGTTATGTTGGTGGTGACAGTCAATACGCCCTGACCATGTTCAGACAATCGTCACTGCCTATACCCAAAATCGACGAAGACGATGATTACGAGAAGTATGGGGTTGGTCCACAATATGTATTTCGCTGTGTGACTAATTATTAAACTTTCACTGGTTCGATTTTTTATGCTAATGAAAATGTACGGAAAATACATTGATTACCTGATTCGACGTCAGAGGGATAAGAATGAATCAATTTGGCATTGTTGTTTCCGTTGCAGTATGCCTGCTGACTGGATGTGATCGCGAAAACTCAGATTCCAATAAAAAAATAACTAAAGCCCTGGTAGATAAATCCGCTGCAAACATGATCCACGTACAGGGAGGGGAGTTTTTAATGGGGGACTTT
>NZ_JVEL01000342.1:0-42633 GCF_001076875.1 Serratia sp. 506_PEND | reverse complement strand
GCGGTTAACGATCACCCCAGCCACCATGCCGGCGCGCAGGCCCTGGCTGGCGCACATGGTCAGCAGCGTGGCGGATTCCATTTCATAGTTCATCACGCCCATCGCCTGCCACTCTTCCATCGAGCCTTTAAAACGGCTGACCACGCGGCCGGAGTAAGTGTCGTAACGTTCCTGGCCCGGGTAGAAAGTATCGGAAGAAGCGGTTACGCCAATGTGGGTGGTCGCGCCGCTGGCTTTGGCCGCTTCCACCAGCGCGGTAGTGCAGGCGAAGTCCGCGACCGCCGGAAACTCCATCGGCGCAAAGTGCAGGCTGGCGCCGTCGAGGCGTACCGCCGCCGTAGTCACCAGCACGTCACCGACGTTGATATTGGCCTGAATGGCGCCGGTGGTGCCGATGCGCAGGAAGGTGCGAATGCCCAGCTGCGCCAGCTCTTCCACCGCGATAGAGGTAGACGGGCCGCCGATACCGGTGGAGCAGACGATCACCGCCTTGCCGTCCAGCTCTGCGCGCCAGGTGGTGAATTCACGATGGGAGGCCAGATGCACCGGATTTTCCATCAGCTTGGCAATCTTCTCTACGCGCTGCGGATCGCCCGGCACGATGGCAAGCTGGGCCCCTTGTAAATCGTTCTTGGTGAGGCCGAGATGAAAAACGTCAGACTGAGACATATGAGACTCCTCATGGATCATGTTTATTGGGAGGAACAAAAAAGCACTCTACTGAAAATCGCCGTTTAATTTCGTGACGATAGTCACTATGAAAAGAGAAACAAATTACATGCTACATATTTTTTGTGATTTTCATCACAAAAAAAAGCACTATAAGGCATTCAGAATGCACCGCTAAACCTCAGTCTAGCCAATAAACCTTGCCGCTCCCTGCCCGTTGATTGCCGGCTGAAACTATTTAGCTCATCAATTCGAAATACCCCCATCTTATCGGTTGCTTAGGGACAAAAAAGCCCTCTAACGCACCTTATGGCACTTACGCGGGCCAAAACGCGTAATAACATGATAAAAAGCGCTTAAAAATGCCGCAAAGCCAGATAATTAGCCGTTTTTTATCGACTTGTCCGAAAGTGCGCCACGCAGCGCCAATAATGGGTAATCTTTCCTATAGTTAATCTCAGCGCTTTTTTCTATTGCACGGAGACCGCAATGAAAACCGAACATGTGATGACATTAGAACAGGCTCAGGGGGGATTCGCCCCGGCCGCCGCGCCGTTGGCCACCTCCGCGATTATCACCGACGAACAGGGCATTCACGCCGGGCAAACGACCATCCCTTCTCAGGGCGACGCGCTGCCGGCCTACGTCGCCAAACCCGCCGACCATAACGGCCCCTTTCCCATCGTGCTGGTGGTGCAGGAAATCTTCGGCGTCCATGAGCACATTCAGGATCTGTGCCGTCGCCTGGCCAAGCAGGGCTATCTGGCGATCGCGCCCGAGCTCTATTTCCGCCAGGGCGACGCCAATGACTACAGCGATATCGGCGAGCTGTTCCAGCAGTTGGTGACCAAGGTGCCGGATCGTCAGGTGTTGTCCGATCTGGATCACGCCGCGCACTGGGCTATTCGCCACGGCGGCGACGCCGGCAAGCTGGCGATCACCGGTTTCTGCTGGGGCGGCCGCATTACCTGGCTGTACGCGGCGCACAACCCGCAGTTGAAGGCGGCGGTCGCCTGGTACGGCAAACTGGTCGGCGAGAAAACGCTGAATTCACCGAAGCATCCGGTCGATGTCGCCACCCACCTGTCAACGCCGGTGCTGGGGCTGTATGGCGGGCAGGACAGCGGCATTCCGCTGGAGACGGTGGAAACCATGCGTCAGGCGATCCGCGCCGCCAACGCCGAGGCCGAAATCGTGGTATATCCTGGCGTCGGGCACGCATTCAACGCCGACTATCGCCCCAGCTACAACGCCGAAGCGGCGGAGGACGGCTGGCAGCGCATGCTGGCGTGGTTCGCCCAGCACGGCGTCAAATAATGTCCCTCGCATAAAAAAGGGCGCCGAAGCGCCCAATCATCACACCAGTAAATCTATAAGCGGCGGTTCATCCGCCGCACGGCATCACGCGTGCTCGCGCAGGCGCTGCGCCGCCAATACCATGTTGGCCAGCGACTGCCGGGTTTCCGGCCAGCCGCGAGTTTTCAGGCCGCAATCCGGATTGACCCACAGGCGTTCCGCCGGGATGTTCTGCGCCGCTTTACGCAGCAGCGCTTCGATCCATTCCACGCTCGGCACGTTCGGCGAGTGGATGTCGTAGACGCCCGGCCCGATTTCGTTCGGGTATTCGAACTCTTTGAAGGCTTCCAACAGATCCATATCGGAACGCGAGGTCTCGATGGTGATCACGTCGGCGTCCAGCGCGGCGATAGAGTCCATGATGTCGTTGAACTCGCAGTAACACATGTGGGTGTGGATCTGGGTGTCATCCCGCGCCACGGCGGCATTCAGTTTGAAGGCGTCCACCGCCCAATTCAGGTAGGCGGCCCAGTCGGATTGGCGCAGCGGCAGCCCCTCGCGCAGCGCAGGTTCGTCGATCTGGATGATGCCGATGCCGGCTTTTTCCAGATCTTCCACCTCGTCGCGCAGCGCCAGCGCAATCTGCTTGGCGATCACTTCGCGGGTCACGTCTTCACGCGGGAACGACCAGCACAGGATGGTCACCGGCCCGGTCAGCATGCCTTTCACCGGTTTGTCGGTCAGCGACTGGGCGAATTTGGCCCATTCGACGGTGATGGCTTCCGGGCGGCTGACGTCACCGATGATGACCGGCGGCTTCACGCAGCGGGAGCCGTAGCTCTGCACCCAGCCGTTCTGGGTAAACACGAAGCCGTCGAGGTTCTCGCCGAAATACTCCACCATGTCGTTGCGCTCGGCTTCACCGTGCACCAGCACGTCCAGCCCGAGACGTTCCTGCTCGACAATCGCCTGTTTGATGTGCTCACCGATGCTGGTGCGGTAGTTATTGCCGTCCAAACGACCCTGTTTGAAGTCGAGACGCAGGCCGCGGATCTCGGTGGTCTGCGGGAACGAACCGATGGTGGTGGTCGGCCAGGCCGGCAGGTTGAAACGCTCGCGCTGCGCCCTGGCGCGCTCGGCGTAAGCGCTGTGGCGTTCGCTGTCCTGCGCGGTGATCGCGGCCAGCCGGCGCTCAACCTGTGGGTTATGCACACGGCTCGACTGACGGCGGGCGCGGATCGGTGCGCTGTAGGCGTCCAGTTCAGCCTGTTTCGCCGCGTCAGGCGCGTTCAGCGCCGAGCTCAACAGCGCCAGTTCGGCGCATTTTTGCAGTGCGAAGGCGAACCAGCTTTTCACTTCTTCGTCCAGACGGCTTTCCACGCTCAGGTCGATCGGGCTGTGCAACAGTGAACAAGAGGAGCCAATCCACAGCGGGCGAGTACCCACCAGCGGCTGCAGACGCTCAAACCAGCGGCTCAGATCGGCGCGCCAAACGTTGCGGCCGTTGATCACCCCCAGTGACAGCAGCCAGTCTTGCGGCAATGCGGCGCTCAGCACGGCGATATCGTCATGACCGGCGACCAGATCGACGTGCAGCCCTTGCACTTGCAGCGTGCGAATGGTGTCGAGGTTATGGCCGACGCTGTCGAAATACGTGGTCAACAGCAGCTTCACCTGCCCCTGCAGCGCATCGTAAGCCGGTTTGAACGCGTCCAGCCAGGCTTGCGGCAGCTCCAGCACCAGCGCAGGCTCGTCAATTTGCACCCACTCAACGCCGCGCTTCGCCAGCTCGACCAGCACCTGCTGGTAAACAGGCAGAATCTCTTTCAGCAGCGACAGGCGGTCGAACGGCTCACCCTTCACTTTCCCCAGCCACAGATAGGTCAGCGGACCCAGCAGCACCGGCTTGATGCGATGGCCGAGCGCCAGCGCTTCATCCACTTCATCCAACAGCTGAGTCCAGCCCAGCTTGAACTGCTGGCCTTGCTGGAATTCGGGCACCATGTAGTGATAGTTGGTGTTAAACCATTTGGTCATTTCCGCCGCGGCCGCCGGCTCGCCGGTCGGTGCGCGGCCACGGCCGATGCGAAACAGCGTGTCCAGATCAATAGAGCCATCCGCATTCTGATGGCGCGCCGGCACGTTGCCCAGCAGCAGGCTGGTGGTCAACACATGATCGTACCAGGCGAAATCGCCGACCGGCACCAAATCCACCCCGGCCTGCTGTTGCTGCTGCCAATGACGAGCGCGCAGCTCGCGGCCAACCGCCAACAGCTCTTCCTGTGTTGAGTTGCCGGCCCAGTAGCTTTCCTGAGCTTTTTTCAGCTCACGTCGTAGCCCAACGCGAGGAAAACCCAGTATGTGATTCAAAATTGCCATCGTCATATTCCCCATTTAGCCGTCCAGATGTTTACACATCCATAATCAGCAGGTACTGTATTAACCACAAGCGCAATTTATTCACTGTCAATGTGAAGGACTCTCATGATCGAACTGAAACATTTACGGACGCTGCAGGCTCTGCGAAACAGCGGTTCGCTGGCGGGGGCGGCGGCCCAACTTCATCAGACGCAATCTGCCCTGTCGCACCAGTTCAGCGATCTTGAGCAACGTCTGGGCTTCAAGCTGTTCGTCCGCAAGAGCCAACCGCTGCGCTTCACCGCCCAGGGCGAGATCCTGCTGCAGCTGGCGGAACAGGTGCTGCCGCAGATCCAACAGGCGCTGCAGGCCTGCCACGAGCCGCACCAGACCACGCTGCGCATCGCCATCGAATGCCACAGCTGCATTCAGTGGCTGACGCCGGCGCTGGACAACTTCCGCCAGCGTTTCCCGCAGGTGGTGATGGACTTCACTTCCGGCGTGACTTTCGATCCGCAGCCAGCCCTGCAACAGGGCGAGCTGGATCTGGTGATGACGTCGGATATTCTGCCGCGCAGCGGCCTGCACTATTCGCCGATGTTCGATTTCGAGGTGCGTCTGGTGCTGGCGCCGGATCATCCGCTGGCCGGCAAGCCGCACATCGAGCCGGAAGACTTGAGCGATGAAACGCTGTTGATTTACCCGGTGCAGCGCCAGCGGCTGGATATCTGGCGGCATTTCCTGCAGCCGGCGGGCGTTAACCCGGCATTGAAGAACGTCGATAACACACTGCTGCTGATCCAGATGGTATCGGCGCGGATGGGGATTGCGGCGCTGCCGCACTGGGTAGTGGAGAGTTTCGAACGGCAGGGGCTGGTGGTGACCAAAACCCTGGGTGACGGCCTGTGGAGCCGCCTGTACGCCGCCGTGCGCGACGGCGAACAGCGCCAGGCGGTGACCGAAGCCTTTATCCGCTCGGCCCGCCAGCACGCCTGCGATCATCTGCCGTTCGTGCGCGATGCGGCACGCCCCGGCGCGACCGGCGCCAAAGCGTTGGCGGCCGGCGTATAAACTGTCGGCCCCCCGTTTAGCCGAGCTGTTTCGGCGCCACCCAGCGGCGGTGCACCCACAGCGAAGCGACGATCACCGCCCCGCCGATGATAAAGCTCGGCCAGTGCGGCTGCTGCTGCCAGATAGCCAGGTTGACCAACAAGCCGGCCGGCACATGCATGTTGTTCATGATGCCGAGCGTGCCGGCATCCACCTGCGTCGCGCCGTAGTTCCACATGAAATAGCCCAGCCCCGACGCCACCACGCCCAGCCAGATCAGCACGCCCCACTGCAGGTTGGTGGTTGGCAACTGCTGCGGATTGCCCCACAGGAACCAGGCCACTACCGCCACCGCCGCCGCCCCCAGGTAGAACCAGGAAAAGGCGGTGTGCTGCGGCAAGGGGTGCACTTCCATCAGGCGCTTATAGCCGACCATGCCGATGGCGAAGCTGATGTTCGCCGCCTGCACCAACAGCAGCCCCCACCAGAAGTGTTCGCTCAGTTGGTGATAGCGAATGATCGCCGCGCCCAGCACCGCCAACAGCGCGCTGAACACATAGCCCCAGCGCAGACGGCGGCCGCTCAGTAAGTCGTAGATCAGCGTGATGTACAGCGGCGTCAACACGGTGAACAGCAGGAATTCCGGCACCGTCAGGTAGAGATAGGCGCGGAAGCTGAACAGGTACATGATGCCCAGCTGGAAGGCGCCCACCAGCATATACAGCAGGATCACCCTGGGCTTGATATTGCGCCAGCGCAGGAACGGCAGGAACACCAGCGCCGCCAGCCCGATGCGCACCAGCGCCGAGAACCCGCTGTCGACATGGCCCGCCAGGTACTCGCCGATCAGGCTGAAAGAAAACGCCCACAGGATGGTGGTTATAACCAAAAGCAGCACGATGGGTTCACCCTAAAAAGACCGAAAGGGCGATTGTAACGGAAGATGGACGCATAAGGGGATGAAAGGCAGTTTACATCTGAACAAAAGACAAACTACCGGCAAAATTTCACCGCTGGGTTAGGCTTAGTAAAAAGGCGAGGTAACCATCATGAAAACATCTCACATTCTGTTCGCTCTGCTGTTGCTGCCAGGGTTGGCGGCGGCGGCCAACGGCGTAACCGACCTGCGTTCACAGCAGCAGTTACTCAACCAAAACAGCCAGCAGGCGCAGCAACAGCGCTTGTTGAACAACCGGCAGATGGATCAACGCCGCCTGCAGCAACAGCGACAGTTCGACAATCAACGGCAACAGCTGTTGCAAACCACGCCGAACGGCGGGCAACTGCTGCCTAACGGCAACCAGCCGCGCGATCCGTTCAATCGCACCGCGCCGGCGGTGCCGCAGGCGCCGCTGCCGGCTACGCCCGCACGCCCATAACGGTGAGGATCAGCGGCGTGGTGATCGCCGCCAGCACGGTGGACATCACCAGGCTGGTGGCGGCCGGGCCGGTGAGCGTATTGAACTGGCGCGACATCAGGTAGACGTTCACCCCCACCGCCATCGACCCAAGCAGCACCACAACCCGGGTCTCCATCGGCGGCAGATCCATCATCCAGGCCAGCAGCCAAATCACCAACGGCTGTACCAGCAACTTCAGCACGCAGATGGCGCTGCTCAGCTGCCAGCCTTCGCTGATGCGGTACTCGGCGAGCCCCATGCCAAGCACCACCAGCGACAGCGGCGCCGCCACCTGGCCGAGCATGCTGACCGGTCGATCGACGAAGTCCGGCAGCGGCAAGCCGGTCAGGCTAAACAACGTGCCGGACAAAATGCCGACGATCAGCGGGTTGGTCAGCACGCTGCGCGCGGTTTTAGCGAAGCCGCCCAGCGTCGGCGAGCCGTTGCGCGCCCATTCGATCGACACCGTCACCAGCGTCCACAGGATCAGGCCGTTGAACACCAGCACCAGCGCCACCGACGGGATCGCCGCCTGCCCCAGCATTACGCTGGCGATCGGTAAACCGAGCATCACGTTATTGGAGAAAATACCGCCCAGCGCAAACACCGATCCGGCGACGCCATCCAGCCGGAAGAGGTGCCGGGCGACCAGGCGGCCAAGCACGAACACGATCAGGCAACTGCCGAAGAACGCGATCAACAGCCGGGCGTCGACCGCCGGGCGCTGCGAGAAGTCGCACATCATGCGAAACAGCATGGCGGGCAAGGCGAGGGAAAACACGAAACGCGTCAGGCCATCGGTGATGCTGGAGGGCCATTTCCCCCAGCGAATCAGCCCATAACCCAACGCGATCAGGGCGAACAGCGGTAAAGACAGCACGATCTGGTGCCACAGTGACATCATAAAGCCTGGCATCGCATTCCTTCCGTTGGCGCGGCGGCAAGGCTTGTCGTCGCGGGATTTATCGGCGCCGGATTAAAAATCCGGGCCAATCAAATCTATCCGGTCGGTGCAAATGCAGTCAACGCCCCAGTCGAGCAGCAGGCGCGCGCGATCCGGTTGGTTGACGGTATACACCAGAATGCGCAGCCCGGCGTCTTTCAACGCGTTCACCCGTTCGGCGGTCAGCGCTTTGTGATCGATATGCAGCGAGACGCAATCCAGACGTTCGGTCAGCTCGCGCCAGTTGTCGTCCCAGTCCTCCAGCAGCAAGCCGCGCGGCAAATCCGGCACGGTGCGTTGCGCCGCCGCCAATGCTTCCACCGAGAAGGAGGAGAGCAACGGGTCGGTCTGCCCTTGCCACAGCAGCCGCGCCGCCAGCGCCACCACCCGGCCGGTTTCATCGTCGCTGCCGGTGGTCGGTTTGATCTCGATATTGGCCATCAGGCCGTGTTCCCGGCAGCGTTCCGCCACCTCCGACAGCAGCGGCAGCCGCTCGCCCTTGAAGGCCGAGCTATACCAGTTGCCGGCGTCCAGCTGCACCAGTTTATCCCACGGCAGTTCGCCCGCCACGCCCCAGCCGTTGCTGGTGCGATCCAGCGTATCGTCATGCAGCAGGAAAATTTGTCCGTCCTGCGCCAGTTTGGCGTCGAACTCGATCATCTTGTGGCCGTGGCGCGCGCCGACGTCGATCGCCGCCAGGGTGTTTTCCGGCGCCAGAGAACCGCCGCCGCGGTGGGCGACAATATGAGGGTAAGGCCAGGGTCTCGTCATCAATCCATCCGTAATCCGCTGTGGGTGTCAAAGAAGTGCAGCGCCTGAGCAGGCAGCTGCAAATATAGCGTACTGCCCGCCGCCGGCAAGGTTTCATGCGACAGCCGCGCGATCACCCCGTGTCCGCCCCACTGGCCGTGCGCCAGATTGTCGGCCCCCAGCAGTTCCAACGTCTGCAGCTGCAGCGGCACGCCCTGGCCTTGCGCCACCAGCTGAATATGCTCCGGCCGAATGCCCAGCGTCAACGGCCGCCCCGCCCACTGCGGCTTGGCCGCCGGCAACGGCAGCGCCATGCCGTCCGTCAGCAGCAGCTGGCCGCCGTCAGCGCTCAGGGTGCCGGGCAGCAGGTTCATCGCCGGCGAGCCGATAAAGCCGGCGACGAACAGCGAAGCCGGCCGCTGATATACCTCGCTCGGGGTGCCGATCTGTTCCGCCACGCCCTTGTTCATCACGATCACCCGCTGCGCCAGCGTCATCGCCTCCACCTGATCGTGGGTCACGTACAGGCTGGTGGTTTTCAGGCGTCGGTGCAGCTGCTGCAGCTCCAGGCGCATCTGCACCCGCAGCTTGGCGTCCAGGTTGGACAAGGGTTCATCGAACAGGAACACCGCCGGTTCGCGCACGATGGCGCGCCCCATCGCCACCCGCTGGCGCTGGCCGCCGGAAAGTTCGCGCGGCTTGCGCTTGAGCAGCGGCTCCAGCTCCAGAATGCGCGCCGCCTCCTCCACCCGCTGGCGGATATGATCCTTGCCGAAACCGCGGATCTTGAGGCCGTAGGCCATGTTGTCGTACACGCTCATGTGTGGATAGAGCGCGTAGTTCTGGAACACCATCGCGATGCCGCGATCCTTGGGCTCCAGATCGGTCACGCGCCGGGTATCGATATAAATATCGCCGCTGGTGGTGCGCTCCAGCCCGGCCACCATGCGCAGCAGCGTGGATTTGCCGCAGCCGGACGGGCCGACCATCACGATGAATTCACCGTCCGCCACGTCGAGGTCGATCTGTTTGATCACCGGCGTTTTACCGTCGTAAGACTTGGTGACCGCCTGTAGTTTTAATCCTGCCATCGTCGTTATTTCTCGCTATCAACCAGACCGCGCACAAACCAGCGCTGCATCAGAAGCACCACCGCCAGCGGTGGCAATAAAGTCAGAATCATCGCCGCCATCACCTGGTTCCACTGGGTCGGCGCGCCGGAAGTGGAGATCATGCTCTTGATGCCCGCCACCGCGGTGCCCATCGAGGCATCGCTGGTGATCAGGATCGGCCACAGGTATTGGTTCCAGCCGTAGATAAAGGTGATGACGAACAGCGCCGCCAGATTGGTTTTCGACAGCGGCAGCACGATGTCCCAGAAGAAACGCATCGGCCCGGCCCCGTCGATGCGCGCCGCCTCCAGCAGCTCATCCGGCAGCGTCATGAAGAACTGGCGCAGCAGGAAGGTGGCGGTGGCCGAGGCCATCAGCGGCAGCGTCAGGCCGGTATAGCTGTCCAGCAGGTTGAGGTTGGAGATCACCTCCACCGTCGGGAAAATGCGCACCTCCACCGGCAGCATCAGGGTGAGGAAAATCAGCCAGAAAAACAGGCTGCGCAGCGGGAAACGGAAATACACGATGGCGTAAGCCGACAGCACCGACACCGCGATCTTGCCGCAGGTGATCGCCAGCGCCATGATCACGCTGTTGAGCAACAGCAGCGAGAACGGCACCTTGAGGTTGCCCACGCCGCCCTGCCAGATATTGCGGATGTTCTCCCACAGGTGCCCGCCGGGCACCAGCGTCATCGGCACCTGAAACACCTGTTTGTCGTCCAGCGTGGCGGCGACAAAGGCCACGTACAGCGGGAACAGCACCACCAGCACGCCGATAATCAGCATCACATGGCTGAAGACATCCAGCCCGCGTCGATTCTCAATCATTGGTAGCGCACCTTACGTTCAACGAAGCGGAACTGGATCACCGTCAGGCCGATCACCAGCAGCATCAGGATCACCGACTGCGCGGCGGAACTGGAGAGATCCAGCCCGGCGAAGCCTTCACGGTAGATCTTGTAGATCAACGTGGTGGTGGACTGCACCGGCCCGCCGCCGGTGGCGGCGTCGATCACCGGGAAAGTATCGAAGAAGGCGTACACCAGATTGACCACCAGCAGGAAGAAGCTCACCGGCGCGATCAGCGGCAGCACCAGATGGAAGAAACGCCGCACCGGGCCGGCGCCGTCGATGGCCGCCGCTTCCACCAGCGAACGCGGGATAGACTGCAGCGCCGCGAGGAAAAACAGGAAGTTATAGCTTATCTGCTGCCATACCGAGGCCAGCACCACCAGGAACATCGCCTGGCCGCTGTTTTGCGCATGGTTCCAGTTATAGCCCAGCCCGTTGAGGAAATGGGTAATCAGCCCCAGACCGGGGTTGAACAGAAAGATCCACAGCACCGCCGCCACCGCCGGCGCCACCGCGTAGGGCAGGATCATCAGCGTGCGATAGAGGCGGCTGCCGCGCAGCACGTAGTCCACCAGCGCGGCGAAGAACAGCGAAACCGCCAGCCCGATGCCCGCCACCAGGAAGCTGAAGATCAGCGTGGTGTAGAACGAGTCGAGGTAGTAAGGATCCTGGAACAGCTGTTTAAAGTTATCCAGCCCGACAAACTGGCTGGACAGGCCGAACGGATCGAGGCTCTGCACCGAATACCACAGCGCTTCGCCGGCGGGCCATAAAAAGAAGACGGCGGTAATCAGCAGCTGCGGCAGCACCAACGCATAGGGCAACCAGCTGCAGCCGAAACCGGGACGGGAAGATGACATAGCAGTTAAACCATTAATCGGGTACGGAAGGATCGGCGTGAAGGCGCGAGCCCGGTCCGCCGGGCCCGCGACGCAGGGTTACTTGGTCGATGCTTCGAAGCGGCGCAGCAGCACGTCACCGCGCTGCACGACGGCGTCCAACGCCTGCTGAGGCGTTTTCTTGCCGGTCCACACGCCTTCCAGCTCTTCATCCACCACGCTGCGGATCTGCGGCATGTTGCCCAGGCGCAGGCCCTTGGTGAACGGCAACGGCGGCTTGTTCAGCATCTGGCGAGTGGCGACGTCGGCCCCCGGGTTCTTATCGTAGAAGCCCTGCTGCTTGGTCAGATCGTAAGCCGCGGTGGTGATCGGCAGATAACCGGTCTTCTGGTGCCATTCGGCGGCGATTTCCGGCTGCGCCAGGTACTGCAGGAACTCGGCCACGCCCTTGTAGGTGGCGGCGTCTTTACCGTTCATCACCCACAGACTGGCCCCGCCGATGATGGCGTTCTGCGGCGCGTTTTTCGCGTCGGCGTCGTAAGGCATCATGCCGACGCCGTAGTTGAATTTGGCGTAGTGCTTGATGTCCGCCAGCGAACCGGAAGAGGCGGTGGTGATAGCGCAATCGCCGTTGTAGAACTTCTCGGTGGATTCGTCTTTGCGGCCGAAGTAGGTAAAGTCGCCCTTCTTGTTCATCGCTTCGAGCAACGCGATATGCTTGACCTGCAGCGGTTGGTTGAACTCCAGCTTGGCGCTGGTGCCGCCAAATCCGTTGTTTTCACTGGCGAACGGCACGCCGTGCCAGGCGCTGAAGTTCTCGAGTTGGATCCAACCCTGCCAGCCGCTGGCGTAACCGCACTTCATGCCGGCTTCGCGCAGTTTGGCGGTATCCGCCGCCAGTTCCTGCCAGGTTTTCGGCGGCTGATCCGGGTTCAGGCCGGCCTTTTTGAAAGCGTCTTTGTTGTAGTACAGCACCGGCGTGGAGCTGTTGAACGGCTGCGACAGCAGATGGCCGCTCTTGTTGTCGGTGTAATAGCCGGCCACCGTCGGCACGAACACCGACTCGTCGAAGTTGATGCCGGCCTCTTTAAACACTTCGTAGACCGGCTTGATGGCTTTGCTGGCCATCATGGTGGCGGTGCCCACCTCGTAAACCTGCAGGATCGCCGGCGCCTTGCCGGAGCGGTAAGCGGCGATGCCCGCCGCCAGGCTCTGTTCGTAGTTGCCTTTATAAACCGGCACAATCTTGACGTCGCTGTGCGACTGGTTGAAGCGATCCGCCAGGGAATCCACTTCCTTACCCAGTTCGCCTTCCATTGAATGCCAGAACGGGATTTCCGTCGCCGCCAGCGCCTGGGCGCTGACCGCCAGGGTCAATGCGACGCACAGCGTGGTTTTGCGAATAGCGTAGGTGAGCATGCCTAACTCCTGAAAAAGCTGGTGTAAAAGCGCGTGAGCGAAAAGAATCAGTTTTTTGTTCGGAAGCTAACATGCCATGCGCGGATGACAGAAAAATAACCGTTATATGACAGCCACATGACGGCAAGGTGAAGTGAAGATGGCGGTTTGATGTCGGCGGCGGGCATCGGCTCCGCCGCCGCGAGGATTACAGCGAACGGCGCAGGCGCGCCACCGCTTCTTGCATCTGCTGCTCGGTGGCGGTGGCGAACGACAGGCGGAAGGTCGAACGATCCGGGTTGTCGGAGAAGAAGTATTCCCCCGGCACGAACACCACGCCCTGCTGCAGCGTGGTGTTCAGCCATTCGGTGGCGTTGAACGGCTGGCGGAAACGCGCCCACAGGAACATGCCGCCCTTCGGCTTATCGAAGGTGATGTAGTCGCCCAGCTCCTGCTCCACCAAACCGGCCAGGATCTCGCCCTTTTGCTTGTAGGCGGCACGGATCTTGTCGATCTGCGCCGGCAGGCGATCCAGGCCGAGGTAGCATTCGACGATGCTCTGCGACAGGGCGCTGGCGTGCAGATCCGCCGCCTGTTTGATGATCGCCACTTTATGCAGCAGGAACGGCGGCAGGATCGCCCAGCCCAAGCGTAGGCCCGGCGCCAGGATCTTGGAGAAGGTCGAGGTATAGATGATGTGGTCGGTGTTGCCCAGCACCCGCTGCGACACCTGATGCAGCGTCGGGTGGCGCTCTTCGGTGAAACGCAGTTCGCCGTACGGATCGTCTTCGATGATCAGGAAGTTATGTTCGGCGGCCAGCTTCACCAGCAGTTCGCGGCGCGCGGCGCTGAGGGTAATGCCGCTGGGGTTGCCGAAGTTCGGCACCACGTACACGCCCTTGATGCGCTGGGTTTTCAGCAGTTCGGCCAGCTCTTCCACCACCATGCCGTCGCTGTCAGACGAGACCGACATGATGTTGGCCTCCGCCAGTTCCAGCGTTTGCAGCGCCGCCAGGTAGGTCGGGCGCTCCACCACAAACACGTCGCCGGGATTGACGATGGCGCGCATCACCAAATCCAGTGCCTGCTGCGAGCCGGCGGTGACCATCACCTCTTCCGCGCCAGCGGTGACGCCGCGCTCGGCGCACAGCGCGCAAATGCGCTCACGCAGCAGCGGGCTGCCCTCGGTCAAACCATACTGAAACGCGCTTTTCGGCTGTTCGGTGATCGCCTGCTGGGTGGCGATGCTCAATCCTTCGAAATCGAACAGCGCATCAGAGGGGATGCCGCCCGCCAGCGAAATGACGTGTTCCATCTTGCTGTGCTTAAGCAATTCACGGATGGCCGAACTTTTTACGTTAACGATGCGCTGCGCGAGTAACCCTTCTGTCTTCATTTCTTCTTCTCGTACCTGATTATTTTAATTCGTAGGGGGGCGGATTAACCGCCCAGATACGCCGACCTCACTGCTTCGTTGGCTAACAATGCAGCCCCCGTATCTTCCAACACCACGCGGCCGTTTTCCAGCACATAACCGCGGTCCGCCAATTTCAGCGCCTGATTGGCGTTTTGCTCCACCAGGAAGATGGTCATGCCCTCTTCCCGCAGCTGCTGAATGATGTCGAAGATCTGCTGGATGATGATGGGCGCCAGCCCAAGCGAAGGTTCGTCGAGCAGCAGCAGCTTCGGCTGGCTCATCAGCGCGCGGCCGATGGCCAGCATCTGCTGTTCGCCGCCGGACATGGTGCCGGCGCGCTGGCTTCGGCGCTCCAGCAGGCGCGGGAACAGCGTGAACACCCGTTCGATACGCTGTTGATACTGCTGGCGATCGGCGAAGAAACCGCCCATCGCCAGGTTTTCTTCCACCGTCATGCGCGAGAAGACGCGCCGCCCTTCCGGCACGATCGCCACCGCTTCGCGCATGATGCGCGAGGTTTGCCACTGGGTGATGTCCTGGCCCTGGAAAACGATGCTGCCTTCGCTGGCGCGCGGTTCGCCGCACAGGGTGCCGAGCAGCGTGGTTTTACCGGCGCCGTTGGCGCCGATTAACGTCACGATTTCGCCCTGACTTATCGTGAGACTGACCTGATGCAGCGCCTGAATTTTGCCGTAATGGGCGGATACCTGATTGAATGACAACATATTATTCTTCGCCCAAATAAGCCCGGATCACGTCCGGGTTGTTGCGGATCTCCGCCGGTGTGCCCTGCGCCAGCGGCGTGCCCTGATTCACCACATAAATGCGGTCGGAAATGCCCATCACCAGCTTCATGTCGTGCTCGATCAGCAACACCGAGACCTTATGCCGATCGCGCAGCTCGACGATCAGGTGATCCAGCTCGTCGGTCTCTTTCGGGTTGAGGCCGGCGGCCGGTTCGTCCAGCATCAGCAGCTCCGGCCGGGTCACCATGCAGCGGGCGATCTCCAGCCGCCGCTGCTGCCCGTAGGCCAGGTTGCCCGCCGAACGGTTGGCCATCTCCAGCAGGCCGACGCGCTCCAGCCACTCCGCCGCGCGCGCCAGCGCCTCGGCTTCGGCGCGGCGGAAGGCCGGGGTTTTCAGCAGCCCGGCGAACACGCCGCTTTTCAGGTGCTGATGCTGCGCCACCAGCAGGTTCTCAATCACCGTCATTTCACGGAACAGCCGCACATGCTGGAAGGTACGCACTACGCCCATACGGGCGATGGCCTGCCCCGCCAGCCCTTCCAGATGGCGATCGCGCAATTTGATGGTGCCGCCGGTCGGGCGGTAAAAACCGGTCAGGCAGTTGAATACCGTGGTTTTACCGGCGCCGTTGGGGCCGATCAGCGACACGATTTCGCCTTCGTTCAGCGTCAGCGCCACATTGTTGACCGCCAGCAGCCCGCCGAAACGCATCGACAGGCCTTCCACCTGCAGTAAAGGTTGAACGCTCATGCCTGTTTCCCCTTGCCCGCGTGAATGTCCGCCGCCTGTAGCTTCAACTGCGGCCGTTTCATCGGCAACAGCCCTTGCGGCCGCCAAATCATCATCAGCACCATCAGTGCACCCAGCAGCAACATGCTGTATTCATTCAGATCGCGCATCAGCTCACGCGACACCACCAGCAGGATTGCCGCCAGAATGACCGCGAACTGCGAGCCCATGCCCCCCAGTACGACGATCGCCAACACGAAGGCCGACTCGACGAAGGTGAAGGATTCCGGGCTGACGAACCCCTGGCGCGCGGCGAACAGCGTGCCGGCAAACCCGGCGAAGGCGGCGCTGATGGTAAAGGCGGTCAGCTTGATGCGCGTCGGGCTGAGGCCCAGCGAGCGGCAGGCGATCTCGTCTTCGCGCAGCGCTTCCCAGGCGCGCCCGAGCGGCATGCGCAGCAGGCGGTTGATGACGAACAGCGTCAGCACCACCAGCAGCAACGCCACCAGGTACAGGAATACGATGCGGTCGCTCGGATCGTATTTCAGGCCGAAGACGTTATGGAAAGTATCCCAGCCGCCGTCGCGCACGCTGCGGTTGAACTCCAGGCCGAAGAAGGTCGGTTTCGGGATCTGGCTGATGCCGTTCGGCCCGCCGGTGATCTCGGTATTGTTCAGCAACAGAATGCGCACGATCTCGCCGAAGCCGAGCGTCACGATCGCCAGATAGTCGCCGCGCAGCCGCAGCACCGGGAAACCGAGCAGGAAGCCGAAGGCGGCGGTGACGATGCCCGCCAGCGGCAGGCTCTCCCAAAAGCCGAAACCGTAATAGTGATTCAGCAGCGCGTAGGTGTAGGCGCCGATGGCGTAGAAACCGCCGTAGCCGAGCACCAGCAGACCGGACAGGCCCACCACCACGTTGAGGCCGAGGCCCAGCATCACGTAGATCAGCGTCAGGGTGGCGATATCCACCGTGCCGCGCGACACCAGGAACGGCCAGGCGACCGCCGCCACAAGCAGCAGAGCCGCCAGCAGCTTTTGCCGCGGCGTGGTGCCGTCGAAGCTCGGCAGCACGAGCGCCGGGCCGGAGACTTTTTTCAATCCCTGTTGCAGCAGCGGGCGCAACAGCTGGAATAAAAAGACGATGACGCAGCCGATGCCGATCCACATCCAGCGCACTTCCGCCGCGCCGTGCACCACCAGTTTGGTGCCGTCCAGGCTGAGCTGCATGCCCATCAGGAACGACGCCATCACGAACAGCACCGCCGTGGCGATCAGCGCATTGAGCAGATTGAGTTTCATACTTTCTCAACCTCCGGACGCCCGAGAATGCCGGTCGGCATGATCAGCAGCACCACGATCAGCAGCGCGAACGACACCACGTCTTTGTATTCGGTGCTCAGATAGGCGGAGGTCAGCGCTTCCGCCACGCCCAGCACCAGGCCGCCGATCATCGCGCCGGGAATGCTGCCGATGCCGCCCAGAACCGCGGCGGTAAAGGCTTTCATACCGGCCATAAAGCCGATGTAAGGGTTGATGACGCCGTAGAACTGGCCGAGCAACACCCCGGCCACCGCCGCCATCACCGCACCGATGACGAAGGTCAGCGAGATCACCCGGTCGGTGTTGATGCCCAGCAGGCTGGCCATCTTCAGGTCCTCCGCGCAGGCGCGGCAGGCGCGGCCCATGCGCGAATAGCGTATAAACAGCGTCAGCGCCAGCATCGCCAGGAAGGTCACGAGCCAGATGGTCAGCTGCATGGTGCTGATGGTGGCGGCGAAGCCGTTGCTTTCCCCCAGCACCCACTGGCCGGTCACCAGGCTGGGCAGCGCCAGATCGCGTGAGCCCTGCGTCAGGCTGACGTAGTTTTGCAGGAATATCGACATGCCGATGGCCGAGATCAGCGCAATCAGGCGCTTGGAGTTACGCACCGGCTTGTAGGCCACCCGCTCAATGCTCCAGCCATAGGCGCTGGCGATGACGATCGAGACCAGGAACGCGGCGCCGATCAGCAACCAGCCGACGTCGATGCCGAGCATCATCAGGGCGGCGATAACGATAAAGGAGACATAGCTGCCGATCATGTACACCTCGCCGTGAGCGAAGTTGATCATGCCGATGATGCCGTAAACCATGGTGTAACCGATGGCGATCAATGCATAGGTGCTGCCCAACGTTAAGCCGTTGAACATCTGCTGCAGAAAATAGAGGAGCTGCTCTGACATACTCTGAACCCTTGGCTGCGAAACCCGCCGACGGAGAACCGGCGGGTAAAGGGAGACGGGGCCGGCAAGCCGACCCGCCGGGCGCAGCGGACTGCGCCCCACCCTAATCATTATGGCTTATTTGATCGGTGTGGACGTGCCGTTGGCATGCCATTCGAACACGCCGAACTCGAAGCCTTTCAGATCGCCCTTGTCATCCCAGGTCAGCGGCCCCATCACGGTCTCCACCGGCTTGCCGGTTTTCAGATCCTTGACGATGTCCGCCGGCTCCTGGCTGCCGCTGCGCTCCATGCCGGTGGTCAGCGACTGCAGCGCGGCATAGGTGGTCCAGACGAACGGGCCGGTCGGATCCAGCTTCTTGGCTTTCAGCGCATCGACGATCGGCTGGTTGGCAGGCACCTGATCGTAGCGTTTCGGCAGCGTCACCAGCATGCCTTCCGAGGCGGCGCCAGCGATGTTGGACAGCGAGGAGTTGCCCACGCCTTCCGGCCCCATGAAGCGAGTGGTCAACCCGGCCTGCTTGGCCTGACGCAGGATCTGGCCCATTTCCGGGTAGTAACCGCCGAAGTACACGAAGTCGATATTTTCTTTCTTCAGGCGCGCCACCAGGGTGGAGAAGTCTTTGTCGCCGGCGGTGATGCCTTCGAACATCGCCACTTCGGTGCCCTGTTTTTTCAGGCTGTCGCGCACCGAGCGCGCCAGGCCTTCGCCGTATTGCTGCTTATCGTGCACCACGGCGATGCGCTTCGGCTTGATGTCGCTGAGGATGTATTTGGCGGCGGTCGGGCCCTGATCCGAATCCAGGCCGGTGGTGCGCAGGATCATCTTGTAGCCGCGGGTGGTCAGATCGGCATTGGTGGCCGCCGGGGTAATCATGATCACGCCTTCGTCTTCATAGATATCGGACGCCGGCTGGGTGGAAGAGGAACACAGGTGGCCAATCACGTAGCGAATGCCGTCGTTGATCACCTTGTTGGCGACCGCAACCGCCTGTTTCGGATCGCAGGCGTCGTCATATTCCACGCCGACCAACTTGTCGCCCTTGATGCCGCCCTTGGCGTTGATGTCGGCAATCGCCTGGCGCGCGCCGGTAAACTCCATGTCGCCATACTGCGCGACCGGGCCGGACATCGCCCCGACGATCGCCACCTTGATGTCTTTCGCCATAGCCGCCTGGCTCATGGCCATCGCAATGCAACCCGCCAGCAGTGCCTTACCTGTTGTTAATTTCATCCGCAAATCCCCATCTGTCGTTGTGAACGTACCTGTTGTGTTTGCCTGCGCCCGATCGTTATTGACCGCTTTTGTTATAAGTAATAATGATTTAGGCGCTTTGTCGGCATTATTTTCTAATAAGACTTTATTTTTCATGCCATTAAACAGGAATTTTCTGCTGCAAATCAACTTCATCAGGCAGAAACAAGCGGTGTAAACAGGATAAAATTCGAATTAAATCTGCGCCGTTTACCTTGAGGCGTAGCGCGTTGTGCTGGTTAACAATCCCTTTACTAACTATTTACTCGGAAAATGCCCCGTGCAAAAAACATATTGCACAGTAATCGTACAGAAAAACTTACACAACGCTCTGCACAAGATCTATTACACTGTCGGCATCATTTAGCTGCGCGGAAATTCTGCATGAAACTGACCATCGAGCGCCTGACCGCGCTATCCCCGCAAGACCTTATCGACCTCGGTAAAATTTGGCCGCACCAGCAGCCGGAACAGTGGCAGCGCTGGCTGAGCGACGGCAGGGCGCTGTTCGCCGCCCGCTTCAACGAGCGTCTGCTGGGCGCGGTGAAAATTGCGCTGCAGGACGACCGCGCCGAACTGCAGGATCTGCTGGTGCGCGAAGTGACGCGCCGCCGCGGCGTCGGTCTTTACCTGGTGCAGGATGCGCAGCGTCAGCTGCCGCAGGTCGCCCACTGGCAGCTGTCGACCGCCGGTCTGGCGCCGCGCGAACGCGGGGAAGTCGATAACTTCATGCGCGCCTGCGGCTTTGCACCGCAGGGCGATCTCTGGCAAAAATGAAACGCCGGTTGGCGGCGCTGGTTTTGATTGCGCTGGGGTTGGCGGCCTGGTTCGCCGGGCATCAGCAGGCGCTGCGCCTGGCCTCAGGTTGGGATCAGCAGGTTTATGTCTGGCAGCGGGTGTGGACGCCGCAGCACGCCGATGCGCTGGCGCACAGCCGCGATCTGTTCAGCGGGGTGCGAGTGCTGGCGCTGCAGGTGCATCCGCGTGAAGGCTGGCGGGAAATCCCGGCCGATCTCAACCTGCTGAAGCAGGACGGCCGCCCGCTCTGGCTGGTGGCGCGCCTCGACGGCCAGCTGCCGCAGCTGGACCAGGCGGCCATTATCCAGCGCCTGCTGGCGCTCACCCAGCGCTGGCAGGCGGCCGGGCTGCCCGTCACCGGCGTCGAGATCGATCATGACGCCGCCACCGCCCGCCTGCCGGACTACCAACGCTTTCTGCAGCGGTTACGCCAACGGCTGCCCGCCGCTGTGCAGCTCGGCATCACCGCCCTGCCGGCCTGGATCGGCTCGCCCGACCTGCCCGGCGTACTGCAACAGGCCAACAGCTCCGTCCTGCAGGTGCATGCGGTGCTCTCGCCGCAGCAGGGGCTGTTTGACGGCCCCTTGGCGCTACGCTGGGTGCGGCAGTACGCCGCCGTCACACCGAAGCCGTTTCGCGTCGCGCTGCCGGCTTATGGCATGGCGCTGCTGGGGTTTGATGCGCAGGGCGCGCAGGTGGAGAGCGAATCCTCGCTGCGCGTGGCGGGCAACGGCCGTGAGCTGACGGTCGCGCCGCAGCAGATCGCCGATTTTCTGCAAACGCTGGCGCAGCAAACGCCGCCCCGGCTGCGCGGCATTATCTGGTTCCGCTTGCCGCTGGCGGACGATCGGCGCGCCTGGTCGCTCGCCACGCTGCGAGCGGTGATCGAACGGCGGCCGCTGAATGTCGACTGGCAGGTAAAATTTAGGCCTCAGCCACAGCAAAACGGGCTGTATGATCTGATAATTCATAACAACGGGCCGGTGGACGCCCCGCTGCCGCAAGAAGTCATCATCCGCGCCGACGACTGCCTGGCGGCGGACGCGGTCAGCAACTACCGGCTGGAGTCCGCACCGCAACGGCAACGCTTTATTCGAATCAGCGGCGATCAGCTGCGCGCCGGACAATCCCGGCCGCTGGGCTGGCTGCGCTGCCAACAACTGACGCCAGGAGGCACCCTTGTCACACCTTGATACGCGCGCGGCACGGAACACCCGCCGCCTTCTTCCGCTGGCCATGCTGATCGGCGCCGCGCTGGCGCTGCCGCTGAACGGCTATGCCTGCGGCCCGGATTTTCCTAACCGGCTGCTGATCGACCGCAACGGCACCCTGCTGTATATGCCGGAGGGCAATTTCGCCTTCGAAGCCGGCCGGCTGGTGCCGACGGATAGTCAGTTGCCGCACTGGCAGGCCCCGCCGCCGCCGATGCCGCCGAAACCGATGCCGCAATCGCCGGAAACGATCGCGATCGGCAAAATGCGCGCCGCCAAAACGGTGGAAGAGGCTGACGCCGTCAATACGCAGGGGCTGTCCAACGCCGCGCGTCTCTATCAACTGGGCGCCGTGGCTTTCGCCAGCCACGATCCGCGCGCCGCAGACTATTTCCAGCAGGTGCTGAAGCTACCGGCCGCCGAGCAGGGCGACTGGGGACTGCGGGCGCAGTATTCGCTGGGGCGGGTACTGATGGCGGACCACGGGACGCCGGTGAATGAATCTGGTGAAACCACCCCCGCCGCCGAGCATCCGCCAAAAGCCGCGCTTGAACAGGCGCTGGCGGCATTCCAGCAGGTGATCGATCGGGTGAAAAACGGCGTCGCCGATCCCGATCAGCTGGCGCTGAGCAGCCTTGGGCAACAGGCGCGCATTCACCTGTGGCTGGGTGACGTCGCCCCCGCCGCCCACCTGTACGCGCAACAGGCGGCGCAGGGCGATCCGAGCGGCGGGCAGTCGCTGCAGTACGTCTCCAGCCTCCTGGTCAACCCCGACCATTTGGACACGCTGAAACAGATTATCGGCGATCCGTTGATCCAGCAGTTGGTGACCATTGAGCTGTTCGCGCGCAGCGGCAACCTGCAAATGGCGGATACCGACGGCAACGGCCGCTCCGCCCAGATCATCAGCCAGATCCTGACGCTGCTGGACGGCTCAGTGAAAAGCGGCTTCGCCGGCAGCGATCGGCTGGCGGCGCTGGCTTACCGTTCGGGGCAATACCCGATGGCGGCGAGCCTGCTGAAAAACGCCGGCGACAGCGGCCTGGCGTGGTGGCTGCGCGCCAAAATGGCGCTGCGCGACGGCGACGTGAAAGCCGCCACCGCCGCCTACGCCAAGGCGGCAAGCGCGTTCCCCGCCGACGAAAGCTGGGGTGAACAGCGCAACGCCGACTTCGTCGCGGAAACCATCGTGCCCGAGTGCCGGGTGGCCGGCGAACAGGCCATCCTGGCGCTGAACCGCGGCGACTATCTGCAGGCGATGGACCTGCTGTATCGCGGCAAAGCGCTCTACTGGGCCGACGTGGCCGACGTGGCGGAGCGGGTGCTGACCGTCGATGAGTTGAAAGGCTTTGTCGATAAGCACGCACCGGCGCCGACGACGCCGCTCAAGCCGGTAAACCCGGACGACTACGGCGGCCAGCAGATCACGCCGGAAGTGCAGCTGCGCGAACTGCTGGCGCGGCGGCTGATGCGCGTCGGACGCGCGCCGGAAGCGCTGGCCTATTTCGATATCCCCAACTACCGGCAAGCGGCGCAGCAGTATGCCGATGAGCTGAAGGCCGCCAAGGACAAATCCACCGCGCCGCTGACGCGCGCGCAGGCTTACTATCGCGCCGCCAACCTGCTGCGCGCTCAGGGGCTGGAGTTTACCGGGTATGAGATGACGCCGGATTACGCCATCTATGGCGCCGGCTATTCCTATCTGGGGGATGCGTTCGATACTCGCGAGCTGAAGCATAAAAGCTGGATCGACAGCGCAGAAGCGGCGCGCGCCAAGGCGGCGCTACCGGAGGAAGACAACCGTTTCCTGCACTATCGCTGGCAGGCGGTGGGGCTGGCGCAACAGGCGGCCGATCTGCTGCCGCCGAAGAGCCAGGCCTATGCCGCCGTGCTGTGTAACGCCGCCAGCTGGGTTATCAAGCGCGACGCCAAAACCGGCCGCGCGCTTTATCAGCGCTATATCAACACCGGCACCCGTTATCCGTGGGCGGCGAAATTCGGCTACGACTGCCCGGCGCCGGACTTCGCGACCGTGGCGCCATAACGCCGAATTTCAGGCACTAAAAAGCCCGGCTTGCCGGGCTTTTTTTATCGAATCTCGCATCAACTCAGGCTTCGATCGCCATTTTGAGTTTCTTCATGGCGTTCTTTTCCAGCTGGCGCACGCGTTCGGCGGAAACGCCGTACTGATCGGCCAGCTCCTGCAGCGTCGACTTGTTGTCGTCGTCCAGCCAACGGGCGCGAATGATATGCTGGCTGCGCTCGTCCAGACCTTCCAGCGCATAGGCCAGTTTGTCTGCGGCGTTGCTTTCCCAGTTATCTTCCTCGATGCCTTCGGCGAAGTCCGAGCTCTTGTCCTGCAGGTACAGCACCGGCGCCATCGACTGGCCATCGCGGGCCTCGTCGTCCGGAGTCGGATCGAACGTCATATCCTGCGCCGCCATGCGCGATTCCATCTCGCGCACGTCTTTGCTGGTTACGCCCAGCTCGCGGGCCACCAGTTCCACTTCGTCCTGGTTGAACCAGCCCAAACGCTGTTTGGTTTTGCGCAGGTTAAAGAACAGCTTGCGCTGCGCTTTGGTGGTCGCCACTTTCACGATGCGCCAGTTGCGCAATACGTACTCGTGGATTTCCGCCTTAATCCAATGCACCGCAAAGGAAACCAGACGCACGCCGACTTCGGGGTTGAAGCGGCGAACGGCTTTCATCAGGCCGATGTTGCCTTCCTGAATCAGATCCGCCTGCGGCAGACCATAGCCTGAATAGTTGCGGGCAATATGAGCGACAAAGCGCAGGTGAGACAGGATGAGCTGCTTAGCGGCATCCAGATCGCCCTGATAATGCAGCCGTTCAGCCAGCTCCCGCTCTTCCTCTGCCGTCAGCATCGGATAGGCGTTGGCTGCCCGGATATAGGCTTCCAAGCTACCTTGGGGTACTAAGGCTAAAGTTTGCATTTCTTTGGTCATTCAAACCCTCTCTATGAGAATACAAAATCATGCAGGTGATTATTACAGCGGGGAAATGATTGATTCTACGGCAGTTGCTGAAGCAAAAGCGGTTCCACACGCCGGGCACCTTAACATTTGCTGCAATTTTTGACCGTACTCCGCCCTAAAAGTTCACCCTTGTTGCAAGCATTGTCGCTGACAATACGTGACGAGGGTGCAGGCCGATAGGGAATTTGTGCGCTAAGAAGAGAGGGATGGTGCTGACTTCGCTTGAGGTCACTCTTCTCCCGCAACGCGATCAAAAGCAGCAGGAGAAGAGTATACCAAAAAAATCTTACTGTGGTGTAAATCGGCGTAAATGTTGCACCGTCGCCAGCCAGGCGGCGATCCAGCCGATCATCGCGGAGATGATCAGCAGCAGCAGCGCCTCATCCCAGCCCAGCCCGTGCAAGGTGAAGGTGGTGCCGAACACCTTGGCCACCCCGGCGACCACCGACTCCAGCTGCCACACCAGCGCGCCGGACAGCACCAGCGACAGCAGCGCGCCGGCAAAGCCCAGCATCGCCCCGCCGTTGAGGAACGGCCGCAGGATAAAGCCGTCGGTGGCGCCGATCAGCTTCATCACGTTGATGGTGTCGCGGCGGCTGAAGATGCTCAGACGCACGCTGTTGCCGATCACCAGGAACACCGCCACGATCATCAGCACACCGATGATCGCCGCGATCTGGCCCGCCAGCCCGGTCAGCGCCGCCAGGCGGGCAAACCAGCTGTCATCCATACGCACTTCTTCCACGCCCTGCACCGCCGCTACGCGATCGCGCAGGGTGTTGAGGGTATCCGAACTCTGGAAGCTCATCTTCGGCGTGACGATCGCCACCGCCGGCAGCGGGTTCTCTTCCAGCATGTCCAGCGCGCCGCCAAAGCCCGACCAGTTGCGGAACTCGCCGCGCGCTTCTTCACGCGACAGGTAGTTCACCTTCTCCACGCCGGCTTCCGCCTTAATGGCGTCGAGCACTTTCAGCGCCGCGTCGTCATCGAGCGATTTATCCAGATAGACGGTCAGCTGCGGCGTCGGATACCACTGGCTGGCCGCGGTGCTGACGTTTTTCCACACGATATAGCACACGCTCGGCAGCGTCAGGGAAATGGCGATCACCATCACCGTCAGCAGCGTCGCCAACGGCTGACGCAGCATGTCTTTGATGGCGTTCATCCAGGCGTAACGCCACTGTTCGCGCCAGCCGCCGCGCAGCGCCTTGCTCTTGGCGGTTTTTGCGTTATTGGCCATGGTGAGCGCCTCCTTGCATGCGGCCCTGGCTCAGCGTCAGGATGCGGTAATTGCGGCGGGCGATAAGCCCGGTGTCGTGCGTCGCCATCAGAACGGTCACGCCGACGCGGTTGAATTCTTCAAACAGGCGCAGAATGCCTTCCGACAGCGCATCATCCAGGTTACCGGTCGGTTCATCCGCCAGCAGCACCGCCGGCTTGTTCACCACCGCGCGGGCGATGCCCACGCGCTGCTGCTCACCGCCGGACAGCTGAATCGGGAAGTTCTTCGCTTTATCCAGCAAACCGACCTTGTCCAGCGCGGCGGAAACGCGGCGGCGGATATCTTCGGTGCTGGCGCCGGCGATGATCAGCGGCATCGCCACGTTGTCATACACCGTGCGATCCAGCAGCAAGTGGTGATCCTGGAAGATCATGCCGATCTGCCGACGCAGGAACGGCACCTCGCGGTTTTTCAAGCGGCTGATGTCGTGGCCGCCAAACCAGATGTGGCCGGCGCTGGGCCGTTCGATACCGCAAATCAGTTTCAGCAGGGTACTTTTCCCCGCGCCGGAATGGCCGGTCAGAAACGCCATTTCCGCCGGGCGCAGATGGAAATCGACCCCCTGCAGCGCTTGCCGTCCGCCCAGATAAGCTTTACTGACCTGTTCAAAGCGAATCATCCGTATTAATCCTCTCGGGCAAAAAGTGCCTCAATAAAATCGTCAGCCTTAAACGGCCGCAAATCTTCGATGCCTTCCCCGACGCCGATATAGCGGATCGGGATACCGAACTGATCGGCGATGGCAAAGATCACCCCGCCCTTGGCGGTACCGTCCAGTTTAGTCAGCGTGATGCCGGTTAAGCCCACGGCCTCATTAAATAATTTCGCCTGACTGACGGCATTCTGGCCGGTGCTGGCATCGAGCGTCAGCATAACCTCATGGGGGGCCTGGTCGTCCAGTTTTTTCATGACGCGGACGATCTTCTTCAGCTCTTCCATCAGGTGCGATTTGTTCTGCAGACGGCCGGCGGTATCGGCGATCAACACATCGATGCCGCGCGCCTTGGCGGCCTGCACCGCATCGAAGATCACCGAAGCGGAATCCGCGCCGGTATGCTGCGCCACCACCGGAATGCGGTTGCGTTCGCCCCACACCTGCAGCTGTTCCACCGCCGCGGCGCGGAAGGTGTCCCCCGCCGCCAGCATCACCGACTTGCCCTCCGCCTGGAACTGACGCGCCAGCTTGCCGATGGTGGTGGTTTTACCCACACCGTTCACGCCGACCATCAGGATGACATACGGGGTTTTCCCGCTGACATCCAGCGGCCGATCGACCTTGGCCAGAATTTCGGACATTTCCTCCTTCAGCTTGCCGTACAGCGCTTCGGCGTCTTTCAACTGCTTGCGGCTGGCGTGCTGGGTCAGGGAGGTGATGATCTTGCGCGTGGTGTCCACGCCGACGTCGGCGATCAGCAACTGTTCTTCCAGCTCGTCGAACAGGTCGTCGTCGATCTTTTTACCGCGGAACAGCCCCATAAAGCCGGAACCGAGGTTTTGCTTGGTCTTCAGCAGGCTGCGCTTCAGGCGCGCGAAGAAGCCCTCTTTGGTCGGGCGCTCCTGCTCTTGCGCAACGGCCGGCACGACAGGTTCCAGCGGCTCTTCTTCCGGCTCGGGCTCGATGACCGGCTCAGGTTCGACGACCGGCTCGGGTTCGATGACCGGCTCAGGTTCGACCACCGGCTCGGGTTCAACCACTGGCTCGGGCTCGACGACCGGCTCGGGTTCAACCACTGGCTCGGGTTCGACGACCGGCTCAGGTTCAACCACTGGCTCAGGCTCGACGACCGGCTCGGGTTCAACCACTGGCTCGGGTTCGACCACCGGTTGCTGCTGCGCCGCCACTTGCTCGGTGACGCTGACGATCTCTTCAGCCAACGCTTGCGGCGCCGCCGGATGTTCAGCCGCCGCCGGTAGGTTTTCCGCGATTTGTTCACCGGCCTGACCGTTATCCCACTCTCCCGGGGTGTCGACGGAGGCGGCAGGTTCAGATTCCTGGGCGGGGAGCTTGTCATCCAGCTTGGCGGCGGCCGGTTCAGCCGGCGTCTCCGCGGCCTGAGGTTCCGCCTGCTCTACCGACGGCTCAGGTTGCTGTTGCTCTTCTTCCTTTTCCTTCTGGCCAAAGCCCAGCCAGGAGAAAAACCCACGTTTCTTATCTTTTGCCATGTTATGACTCTACTCCGTACCGAAGGCTCGCTTACCCTCCATACCTGAAGGATATATGCTGACAATAATCCGCCGAGTCTATCACTTTCCCTCGCGCAGCAACACGCATCCGGCATGCTTTCCGGCGTGAAATCAGACAACAACGTTTTACCGTTCCCCCCGACGCCCGTCACCGGTAGAATAGGGACAACTTTTCGTTAACCTCGGCGGCCCCGCGCCGCGAAAGAAACCAAACAACGCTTATGACAAGACTCTCGCCACGGGCGGCGGCCAAAAAACCGCCCCAGGCCGCAGCCGGACAGATCCGCATCATCGGCGGCCAATGGCGCGGCCGCAAACTCCCGGTGCCGAACAGCCCGGGGCTGCGCCCCACCACCGATCGAGTGCGCGAAACCCTGTTCAACTGGCTGGCGCCGGTGATTCAGGGCGCGCGCTGTCTGGACTGCTTCGCCGGCAGCGGCGCATTGGGGCTGGAAGCGCTGTCGCGCTATGCCGGCAGCGCCACGCTGCTGGAATTCGAACGGCCGGTGGCGCAGCAGCTGGAAAGAAATCTGGCGCTGCTGCAAGGCAAAGGGGTGGTTATCAACACCAACGCGTTGAGCTGGCTGGCGGGTGACGGTCAACCGTTCGACGTGGTCTTCCTCGATCCGCCGTTTCGCAAAGGTCTGCTGGCGGAGACCGCCCTGTTGCTGGAACAGCGCGGCTGGCTGGCCGACGAGGCCTGGATCTATGTAGAAGCCGAGGCGGAAAGCGCCGCGGCGGACGTGCCTGCCAGCTGGCAGCTGCACCGGGAGAAGGTCGCCGGCCAGGTGGCCTATCGCCTTTATATTCGTTCGCAAGAGAAAACCGATCATGCTGATTAATCTGGGCCGCCTGCTGATGCTGTGCGTGTGGGGCTTCCTGCTCTCTAACCTGTTCCATCCATTTCCCAAGCCGCTGAAGTATTTCATCGACGTGGCGCTGTTCTTTATGGTGGTGATGCACGGCCTGCAGCTGGTGCTGTTGAAATCCACCCAGCCGAAGGATCAGCCGATCAGCTACTGGCAAGAGGCCAAGATCTTTATCTTTGGCGTGTTCGAGCTGCTGGCCTGGCAAAAGAAACAGCCGCCCATCAAGAAGAAGTGACCGCTACGGCTGAGCGGTGAACGAGACGAAGCGCGTGCCCTGCATGTTCAACGTGCCCTGCGCGCCTTTTTCAATCGGGTTGTACTGCCATTGCTTCAGCCGCAGCTGGATGTCTTCACCGCCCTGGTTCGGGCTGAACACCACCTCGTAATACATCGGCTCATTGACCAGCGGTTCGCGCTGCGGCGCGCGGGTCTTGGCGACCGGCACCGCGCGTTTGTCGCTCACCGTCACCTGCAAACTGCGCATCGGCGCGCGATCGTTTTCCGCCTCCTGCTGGCGCTGTTTGAAGTAGCGTTGCGTGGCCAACACGGCGATCAACGCCATCACGGCGACAAAAAACAACGGTGGCTTACTCATCGGTTTCCCATTTCCTTCGCGGCTAAATCAGCGTAAACATAGCATTCTCAAGAAAGCATTGTCGATCGCCGGCAGGCTACCTACACTGAAATGAAGAAGTGACATGGGTGACAGTTTGGAGCCGGTTGTTGCGGCTCCCTCATACATAAGGAAGACATAAATGAGTTGGCCGTTCCTTGCCGTATTCTTTTCCGGTTGGCTGTTCGTCGACGCCTCTTACCGTGGGCCGCGCTGGCAGCGCTGGGTGTTCAAACCCGTCACGCTGCTGTTGCTGTTGCTGCTGGCCTGGCAGGCGCCGGTGCTCGGCGCGGCGGGTTATCTGATCGTACTCGGCCTGCTGGCGACGCTGATCGGCGACGCATTGCTCCTGTTGCCGCGCGAACGGGTGCTGTACGCCATCGGCGCCTTTTTCCTGTCCCACCTGCTGTACACCCTGAGTTTCGCCAGCCAGATGACGTTCAGCCTGTTCTGGCCGCTGCCGCTGGCGCTGCTGGCGATCGGCGCACTGCTGCTGGCCACCGTCTGGACCCGGCTGGAAGAGATGCGCTGGCCGATCGTTACCTACGTGGCGATGACGCTGCTGATGGTCTGGCTGGCGGGCGAACAATATTTCCTGCGCAGCACCGATTTCGGCTTCTCGCTGCTGATCGGCACCTCGCTACTGCTGCTGGCCAACGTGGTTTGGCTGCTCAACCGCTACCGCTTCACCTTCCGCGCGGCGGACGCCATCGTGGCTTTCTGTTACTTCTCCGGCCACTTCCTGATCGTGCGTTCGCTCTACCTGTAGAGACCTGCCGCGGGTTCGGCGCGCCGAACCCGTTTCTTCATCAAGCCAGCGCTTTCAACGTCAAAGCCTCATCCGCACCCAGCTGATTGCGGTACAGATCGCCGTCGCGCGAGAAGAAGGCCAGCGTGCTGCCATCCGCCCGCAGCAGGGCGATGCCGTCCGGCGCCGGGCGCCAGCCCACCACTTCCGCCGCAAACACGCTCTGCAAACACTGTTGCCGATCCACCAGCTGATAGCCGTTGGTCTCGCTTTGTTCATCCGCCAGAAACTCGATTTGGCATTGCCGTTCGCTGTCGGCCACCTGCCATTGTCCCGCCAGCGACTGCGCGGTCGGCAATGCCAAACTGCCGGCCATCACCGCGCTCGTCACCATCATGCCGCCCGCCGCCAAGGCGGTGCGCGCTAAAGTGCCTTTCATACCGGGCTCCCGCATCACGCCCGGCCGAGACTGCGCCGGGCGTTCCGTTGCTGTGTTACACGATAAAGTCCGTGGCGACGTCTACCTGGCCGACGATTTTCACCAGGAAGTCCGGCGCCTGATGCCCACCGATATTCACCGACAAATCGGTCACGTTGCTGGACGCGTTGTAGCTCAGCAGCGCCTCACCGGCCGTGCCGCTGAAGTGATCGACGAAGTGAATGAAATCGCTGCTCTGCGCTTCTTTATTGAAGAACGACAGGTCGATCTTGTCGATCCCCTTCTGGAAGTCGCGGATCCAGTCTGAAGCGCCCGGTGCGGAATCGCTGGCGGCAGAGAACACGAAGATGTCTTTGCCGGCACCGCCCCACAATTCATCCGCCCCGCCGCCGCCGAACAGCACGTCGTTACCCGCGCCGCCTTTCAGCACGTTGTTGGCCGCGTTGCCGACGATCACGTCGTTGCCGGAACCGCCAATGGCGTTCTCAATGGTCACACCGGCGGCGATCGAGACGTTGCCCTTCAGGCCGCCCACGTCGGAGAACGATTTCTCGTTCAGGTTGATGCGCTGGTTAGCGGTGTAACCGGAGAAGTCGAAGGTATCGTTGCCGCCCGCATCCCAGGCCGCAAAGATCACTTTCTGCGAGTTGCTGGTGGTGCTGAGGAAGTCACGACCGGTATTGGAGTTAAAGCCGTACACGGTGTCGCCGGTGCGGGTCGACAGGTTGGCGCCATACAGATGCTGAATGGCGGCAATGTCATCCAGCAGCGGAGCCGCGGCATAGTGACCGCCGTTGTCGCCACCGGTATTGGTTTCACTCCAGTAGCTCATCAGGCTGAACTGGCGGGTATCTTCCGCATAGGTGACATCTCTATAGGTCGGGTTGCCCTCACCGGCGTTGTAGTCGCCCGGGTGGCTCAGACCCAGCGCATGGCCAATCTCATGGGTGAACGTCTGGCGGCCGTAGTCTTCGGTCGCCGGATGCTTCACGTTGGATTGGTTGACGTTGTACCAAGTCTGGCCGCCCAAATCCTGGCCCTGCCAAATGGTGTTCGGCAGGAAGGCGTAGGCCTGGGTGCCGTAATCATAGTGGCCGGGACGATCCTGGCTGTAGTTGCCGAAGGTGATATTGGCCTTTTGACCGGCCGCCACTTCGGTGAAGGTGATATTGGCGACGTCGGCCCAGGACTGCAGCGACAGCTTAGCCTGCTGCTGCTGTTCCGCGCTGAACTTGCTCAGCCCGGTGTCGCCGGCGACGTTGGTGGAAGAGAACTTATAGTCCGGGAACGAGAAGGTTAATTTGACCGGCTGGCCAAATACCTTGTAACCGTTCCAGGTTTGGTTCTCGCGGGTAATAAACAGCCCAGCTTGCTCGTTAGAAAATGAATCCTTGCCATTAATCTGAATCCCGTTACCCCGCTCATGATAATGCAGCAGGTCGTCTACAGCATCGTAACCGGTTGTCGCGGCAGCGAGGCTGGATTCAGTAATTTCAATTGCCTTTTTAGTAGATTGCATTGGTTCGATTCCACTCATTACCTGATTGATATCAATCAGACAGATAGACATAACCTCCCCGTAAGCCACGGTTAATGAACCTCAAGCTTGCTGGAAGGGGCTTATGCACCGTTACCGGCAGTGTGTTAGGTAGAATTAATGCATATATATCAGCAAATAAGATCACCATTAAAAATGGTAATCGATTCCAATTATAGGCAGGACCGTAAAACTGCACATAAAATAATCAACCATTTATTATCGCAACGAAAGTTTGTTATGCTGCTTTTTAGGCTTCTTTACAAAGCAAATGAAACTTGATGAGGATAAGTTGGCACCAAACTTCAATAGCAATGCGGCCTGCAGACTCAAGCGAATCATGCTGGCTTTACTCGGGGGAAAAGGTAAATTTTGCTAAAGCGTTATAGATTAATAACTCTTTATTATTAGGTCGGGCGATTTTTTAGTTTCTATAGGAATATTATTTTCTTATTTAAACTAACGGCAGCGAGCCTTTTCGCCCAAATAGGGGATAAGAAAAGCCGATATATTTAAATTCGCATTATTCATTATTGAATGAATCCCCCTTTTCTACGCCCGAACGCCGTTAGCAATAATTCTCATCCGGCGCTTGACTCTGGAGTGGACTCCAGGGTGTAGAGTCAGCTGAGCAAACCCGTTTAACAGCCCGAAGGGGGACGTTATGCACAATCAGCAAAACCATAATCATCAGGAACATCACCACGCCGAAGGCGGCTGCGGCTGCAACCACAGCCACAGCAAAACTCAGCATGGCTGCAGCAGCGAGCCGAAAAACGCCGCCGCACAGGCCGAACACGCCCACCATCATCACGATCATGGCGATAGCGGCTGCTGCACCGCCGCCCCCGACGATCCGGACGAGGAAAGCGACAGGCTGGCCGCCGCTCCCCCTTCCGGCAGCCAACGTTTCAGCTGGAAAGTCACCGGCATGGACTGCCCCAGCTGCGCCAAAAAAATCGAAAATGCCGTCACGGCACTTCCCGGCGTCGACAGCGCGCGCGTGTTGTTCGCCACCGAGAAACTGGTGGTCGACGCGCAGTCCGATATCAGCCTGCGGATCCAGGACGCGGTCGCCCAGGCCGGTTTTACCCTGCTCGGCGCTCAAACCGCCAAAGCCGCCGCGCCGAAAACCTCACGCTTCGGCGAATTCGCGCCGCTGCTGCTGTTAACCACCCTGATGGTGGTCAGTTGGGCGCTGGATCGGGTTAACCCGGAGCTGGGCCGCATCGCCTTTATCGCCACCACGCTGGTCGGGTTGGCGCCGGTCGCCGCCAAGGCGCTACGTTTGATTCGTTCCGGCACGCCGTTCGCCATCGAAACGCTGATGAGCGTGGCGGCCATCGGCGCGCTGTTCATCGGCGCCACCGCCGAAGCGGCGATGGTGCTGCTGCTGTTTATGGTCGGCGAACTGCTGGAATCCTACGCCGCCAACCGCGCACGGCGCGGGGTGACGGCGCTGATGGAGCTGGTGCCTGAAGATGCGCTGCTGCTGCAAGGCACGGAACGCAAACGCGTGCCGGTCGCCAGCCTGCGCCCCGGCGACGTGATTGAAATCGCGCCCGGCGGGCGCCTGCCGGCCGACGCCGAGCTGCTCAATCCGTTCGCCAGCTTTGACGAAAGCGCCCTGACCGGCGAATCGGTGCCGGTCGAGCGCCAACAGGGTGAGAAAGTGGCCGCCGGCAGCCTGTCCGTCGATCAGGCGGCGCAGATGAAGGTGATCTCCGAGCCTGGCAAAAACGCCATCGACCGCATTTTGCAGCTGATTGAAGAGGCCGAAGAGCGCCGCGCGCCGATCGAACGCTTCCTCGATCGCTTCAGCCGCTACTACACCCCGGCCATTATGCTGCTGGCGGTCGCGGTGATCCTGGTACCGCCGCTGCTGTTCTCACAGCCGTGGGAGACCTGGATCTATCGCGGCCTGACGCTGCTGCTGATCGGCTGTCCATGCGCGCTGGTGATCTCAACGCCGGCGGCCATCACATCCGGGCTGGCGGCCGCCACGCGGCGCGGCGCGCTGATTAAAGGCGGCGCGGCGCTGGAGCAACTGGGCCAGATTCAAACCATCGCCTTCGATAAGACCGGCACCCTGACCGAAGGCAAGCCGACGGTCACCGACGTGCTGCCTATCGGCGCGCTGACCGAACAACGGCTGTTGCAGCTTGCCGCCGCGGTGGAAGCCGGTTCACATCACCCGCTGGCGCAGGCGATCATCAACCGCGCCGCCGCAAGCGGGGCTGAGTTGCCGTTGGCGCAGGCGCGCCGCGCGCTGGCCGGCGTCGGCGTGGAAGGGATCGTGGACGGCAAGACCGTGTTGATCAGTGCGCCGGGCAAGCTGGCGCCGGGCCTGCTCGCCACCCAATGGCAGAGCCAGGTAGACAAGCTGGAAAACGCCGGTAAAACGGCGGTGGTGGTGCTGGAAGACGGCGCGCCCATCGGTTTGCTGGCGCTGCGCGATACGCTGCGCGGCGACGCCAGGCAGGCGATAGCCGAACTGAACGCGCTGGGCATTCGCGGCGTGATGCTGACCGGCGACAACCCGCGCGCCGCCGCGGCGATCGCCGGCGAGCTGGGCCTCGACTATCGCGCCGGTCTGCTGCCGGAAGATAAGGTCAGCGCGGTCACCGAACTGAGCGAACTGCGCCCGACGGCGATGATCGGCGACGGCATCAACGACGCCCCGGCGATGAAAGCCTCCAGCATCGGCATCGCCATGGGCAGCGGCACCGACGTGGCATTGGAAACCGCCGACGCCGCCCTGACCCACAATCGGCTGGTGGGCGTCGCGGAGATGATCCGCATCTCGCGCGCCACCCACGCCAATATCCGGCAAAACATCACCATCGCGCTGGGGTTGAAAGGGGTCTTCCTGATCACCAGCCTGCTGGGGCTGACCGGGCTGTGGCTGGCGGTGCTGGCCGACTCCGGCGCCACCGCGCTGGTCACCGCCAACGCGCTGCGGCTGTTGAGAAAGCGCAGCTAAGTTTGGAAACAAACACGGGCGCGGCATACCGCGCCCGTTGTCATTTGGGGAAGGGAACTTTTAACTCGGCCGCGCCGCCGTTATACGCCTTTACGCAGCAGATAACGGTATGGCGCCTGCTCGGTCTCCTGCGCCACCAGCGTGTGCTCCATAAAGCGGCAGAACCCCGGGATATCGCGGGTGGTGGCCGGATCGTCGGCGATAATCAGCAGCGTTTCGCCGTTGTCCATATGGCGCACGGTTTTGCGCACCATCATCACCGGTTCCGGGCAACGCAGCCCCAGCGCGTCGAGCGTCTGGTCTGCCTGGGCAAATAAGTCAGTCATGCAATTTTTCTCGTTCAAAAACGATCGGCGAACGCTCGCCGCATCTCATTAGCGCCTAGTTTACGCCGGTAGTTTTTCTGCGCAAGATGCGTTAACGTTTGCGTTAAATTTAACCATTGCATTGGTTGCGCAAACGCGTATCATGCCGCCGCGCAGCGTTTTTTGCTGTTTTGACAAGACACACTGGGTTCCCTCACCCCACTGCTAAAAAGGCTACAACATGTATTCGTTTACCGCACAGCAGCGCTTCACCGCGTTGGTCTGGCTTTCGCTGTTTCATATCGCCATCATTACCTCCAGCAACTACCTGGTGCAGCTGCCGATCACCGTTTTCGGCTTCCATACCACCTGGGGCGCCTTTACCTTCCCGTTTATCTTCCTGGCGACCGATCTGACCGTACGCATTTTCGGCGCGCCGCTGGCGCGACGCATTATCCTGGCGGTGATGGTGCCGGCGCTGTTCATCTCTTATGTGATCTCCACCGTCACCTATCAGGGAGAATGGCAGGGCTTCGCGGCGCTGAGCAGTTTTAACCTGTTCGTGGCGCGCATCGCCGTCGCCAGCTTTATGGCCTATGTGCTCGGCCAGATCCTCGACGTACACGTCTTCAACCGCCTGCGCCAACGCAGCGCCTGGTGGGTGGCGCCGGCGGCGGCGATGTTCCTCGGCAACATCAGCGATACGCTGGCGTTCTTCTTCATCGCCTTTTATAAGAGCAGCGATCCCTTCATGGCCAACAACTGGGTGGAGATCGCGCTGGTGGATTACAGCTTCAAGGTGATGATCTGCCTGCTGTTCTTCCTGCCGATGTACGGCGTGTTGCTGAACATGCTGCTCAAACGCATCGCGGCGCGCAGCGGCGGCCTGCAGCCGGGCTGAGTCGTGCTATTCTGGGCGGCCCTATCCTTTGGAGGCCGCTCATGACCCCAATCGTCCGCACCGCCACGCTCGAAGACATCCACCGCCTTTACCAACGCATCCCCGAATTCGGCGGCCTGCACAGCCTGGGCGATCTGCAGCGGCGCATCGGCGCCGCCCCCGCCAGCCTGTTGATCGCCGAGATAGCCGGACAGCCGGCCGGTTTCAAACTCGGTTATCAACGGCAGGAAACGGTGTTTTACAGCTGGCTGGGCGGCGTGCTGCCGGCATTTCGTCGCCACGGCGTGGCGCAGGCCTTGTTGGCTGAACAGGAACGTTGGGCGCGGGCGCAGGGCTATCGCCAACTGACGGTCAAAACCCGTAACCGGTTCCGCGCCATGCTGACGATGCTGATCGCCCACCACTATCAGATTGTTCAGCTGGAAAAGAAAGGCGAAGTGGCTGATTATCGGCTATTACTGGAAAAAAACTTGTGACAACATCTGCCTTGCATTTCAACCTGGAATAGGTTGCGATACGACAGTGAATCCCTACCGGAAAGGAAGAAGGAAGCCCGATGCGTAAAGTAGCGAAATTGATGGGTATCAGCCTGCTGGCGCTTGGCCTCGCGGCCTGCGACGGCGAAACCAAAGACACCAAGGCAGCGCCAGACGGCGCGGCGGCCAGCGCGCCGGCCGGGCAGCAGGTGAGCCTGCTGGACGGTAAACTGGCGTTCACCCTGCCGGTCGGCATGGCGGATCAGAGCGGCAAGCTGGGCAACCAGGCCAACAACATGCATGTTTACGCAGACAGCACCGGCCAGCGTGCGGTGATCGTCATCTTGGGCGACAAGACCGCCGACAGCCTGGAGACTCTGGCCAAACGCCTGGAGAATACCCAGCGCGCGCGTGACGCCAACCTGCAGGTGATCACCAACAAGGCGCTCGACGTCAACGGCGTGCCGCTGCGTCAGCTGGACAGCATCATCACCAGCGGCGGTGAAAAGGCTTATTCTTCCGTCCTGATCGGTTCGCTGAACAACAACATGCTGACCATCCAGGTAACGCTGCCGGCAGACAATCAGCAGCAGGCGCAGACTGAAGCCGAAGGCATTATCTCTACCCTGAAGCTGAAGCAGTAATCCCGCAGGGGCCGGCCTGCCGGCCCTTTCGTTTTATGCCAGCGCCTGCGCCAGCAGGGTGATCGGATGTTCGCAGCGCTTGCTGGTGGACATTTCGATCTGCCATTTGCAGGTCTCGCAGTCGGTCACCACCAGATCCACCCCGCTCTCTTCTATCTGCCGGAACAGCGGCGCGCCGATGCCTTGCGACGTGGCGTAGTTCTCCGATTTGAACCCGTAGGTGCCGGCGATGCCGCAGCACTGCGAATCCAGCACCACCAGCTCCAGCCCCGGTATCTGCCGCAGCAGCTCCAGGGTGTAGGCGGTCCAGCCCATCTTCTCCATATGGCAAGGCGTGTGATACGCCACCCGCAGCGGCGTGCGTTTCAGCGGCAGGCGGCGCCCCTGATTGATCAGGCGATAGAGATAGCGCGTCGCCAGCTCCACCCGATCGCGCACCGGGGTAGTGTCTACGTCCAGCAAGTGGGGGTATTCGTCACGCAGGGTGAAGGTGCAGCTCGATGAAGTGGCCACCACCGGAATGCCGCGCTCCAGCACCGTTTCATGCAGCGACTCGGCGTTAACCCTGGCCTGCTTTTTGGCCTGCTCAATAAACCCGTTGGCGATCAGCGGCACGCCGCAGCATTTCTCGCGCTTCAGCAACTGCACGCCGATATCCAGCGCATTGAACACCCGGATCAAATCCTTGCCCAGCTGCGGGTGGTTATAGTTGACGAAGCAGCCGTGGAAAAACGCCACCTGCTCGGCGTAACGCTGCTGCGCCTGCGCCTGTTGCCGGTACCAGCGGCGGAAGGTGCCGAACGAGTATTTCGGCAGTTCGCGGCGGTGATCGATCTTCAGCGCCTTGTCCAGCAGCTTGCGCACCGGTTTCAGCCCGGTGGCGGCGTTGACGATCGGCGCAAATGGCGTCGACAGCGAGCCCATGATATCGGTGTGGCTGAGGATGGCGTCACGCAGCGTCGGCTTGCTCTGGGCGAAGTCGGCGCGGGCGCGCTGAATGATGTCGCCGATTTTGACGTCGGACGGGCAGGCCACTTCACAACGCTTGCAGTTGGTGCAGTATTTCAGCGCTTCGTCGTACAGCGCCGGGTCTTTCAGCCGCAGCCGCTCGCCGTCCGGCCCCGCCTGTTTCGGCCCCGGATAGAGCGGGTTCACTTTGGCGACCGGGCAGTAGGTGGTGCAGACGGTACATTTGATGCAGCTTTCAAAGCTGTGGTCTTGATGCAGGCTCATACGCACTCCTCCGCGGCGATCTGCTGCGCGACGTGCAGCGCGCCGATCAATGACACGCCGGCGCCGCAGCCCTGCTGCAGCGGATCGTAGCCGCCGGCGACCGCGCCGATGGCATACAGATTGTCGAACGGCACTCCCTGCTTCATCGCCCGCAGCCTGCCGTCGGTGCGCACGCCAAACTGCAGATAAGGCTGCGGCGCGAACAGCTCGCGCCGGCTCCAGTCGGCGCGATCGGCGCGGCTGTGCACGTCCAGCCCGAAGATCGGCTCACGCACCCGGTCGAAATCGGCCACCAGCCCATTGCTGAAGAAGCTGCCGCTGGCCAGCACCACCTGCTGCGCCCGCAGCGGAATATCGCCGTGGTTGCGGGTGTACAAACCGGTGATGCGACCGGCCTCGCTCTCGGCGCGCAGCACGCTGTCGCCGGGCATGAAAACGCCGCCCAGCTGTTGGAAACGCCGCCGCAGCGCCTGATGCAAGCGCATGCCGGGCACCGAAGGCGGCAGCGTCGGCAGCAGCCGGATCGGCTTGCCGACCGCATCCTGCAGCACCGCCAGCGACGCGTCGTCCTCCAGGCCCAGACAGGCCGGCAGGAAGAGCGCCTCGGTCTCGCCCGCCAGCCGCCGCAGCTCCTCGGCCATCGGCGGCAGGCTTTCCATCAAATCCAGAACCCGGGCGATGTTCACCGCGCGGAACTCGCTGGGGTTATTGCGCAATCTGTCCAGCGCCGGCATGTGCAGATAGGCTACCTCCGTCTCTACGCCGAGCTCGCGGCTCAAGGCGTCGGCGGCCATCTGCGGCTGGAAGTCGAGGAACCCTTCGATGCCGATCACCGCGATGCGCCGCCACGGCAGTTGGCCGGTCAGCGGCAGCGTCGGGATCGCCTGCGGGCTGAGCCAGGTGGTGCGGCGCGTGCCCAGCGGCGTAATGCGCAGATGGTTGTTGGCTCCCTCGCCCTGCAGGTGCAGCCCGCAGCGCTCCAGCAGCCGCTGTGCGGCGGCGGACAGCGCCGCCACCCGGCCGGGCCCGATCAGAGAATACGGATGCTGCGGAGCCTGTTGCGCCAGCTGCGGCAACGCCGCCAGCGGCATCTCGACCGGCGTGCCGTCCGGCAATCTCGCCAGCAGATCGAGCGAGCCGGAGGAGAAGTAGAGCGCGCTCTGGCCGGAACTGACCACCGCACAGCGTTTGCCCAGTTCGGCCACGGCAATGGCGCAGCTCAGGCCCGCCAGGCCGCCGCCAATCACCACTACGTCAAATCGCATCATCCGCCTCCTGCTCTTTGTCTGCCTGGGCCTCAAGCCCGCATAATCCCTGGTAAACCCAACTGGTAAATTCACTCTCGCGCAGCGCGTCGCCCCAGGCGATCGGCCGCACGCCTTTCCAGCGTTCGTTGAGGAACTGCGACAGCTGCGCGATGGATTGCTGCGGCGTGCTGACCTTGAAGCGCGTCAGCAGTCCGGCGGCGCGGCAGGCGCAGAGTTCCCCCTGGCAGGTGCCCATGCCGACGCGGGTGCGGCGACGCAGATCCACCAGGTTATTGACGGTCAGCGAATTGACCGCATAGCGCACTTCCCCGGCGGTCACCGCCTCGCATTCGCACACCAGGCTGGTGTCGAGCCGATCGGCCGCCGGCACCTGGCTGGCGCGATCGCCGTGCCGGTAGATCGCCGAGCCGCGAATGCTGGCGGGCAGTGAGACCACGCTGCGCACCGTTTCCTCCGCCGACTGGCGGGATCCTGGCAACGCGTCCTGCGCGGTGGTGCACGGACGGTTTACGCCAAGCTTTTCGCACACCTTGTCGGTGGCCCACTCCGCCATCAGGCGGTAGGTCATCAGCTTGCCGCCGGTGATGGTGATAAACCCTTCCAGCCCGTCGCGGGCGGCGTGATCGAGCAGCACGATGCCGCGGCTGACGTTGCGCCCGCTGGGATCGTCGTCGCTGGCGACCAGCGGCCGCACCCCGGCATAGGCGCGCAGAATACGGGTCTGCGCCAGGGTGGGCGCCAACAGCGCCCCCTCGCGGATCAGAATGTCCACCTCCTGCGGGGTCACCAGCATGTTATCGATTTGGTCGTAGTCGATATGGGTCGAGGTGGTGCCGATCAGCGAGATGGTGTCGCCCGGCACCAGGATGTCGGCGTCCGCCGGTTTGCGGCAGCGGTTGATCACCATATTGTTGATGCGGTGACCGAGGATCAGCAGCGCCCCCTTGGCTGGGAACATGCGGATGCGCAAATCGGCGTATTCGGCGATCTGCTGGCCCCAGATGCCGGCGGCGTTGACCACCACCGGTGCGTGCAGCTCATAGCGCCGCTGATTCTGATGGTCGTAAACGCGCACGCCCGTCACCCGGTCGCCGCTGCGCAACAATCCCACCACCTGGTGGTAGGTCAGGATCTGCGCACCGTGCTCGCGCGCGTCCAACATGTTGGCGGCGGTCAGCCGGAAGGGATCGACGGTGCCGTCCGGCACCCGCACCGCGCCGATCAGCGCCGGGTTAGCCGCCGGCTCCAGCCGCAGCGCCAGCTGCGGGTCGATCGCTTCGGCGTCGATATCGGCCTGGCGACAGGCGGCGATAAACTGTTGCTGATAGTCCAGCGAGTCTTGCGGCAGGGTGATGAACAGCCCATCGGTGCGTTCGATACAGTGATGCGCAATGCGTTTCAGGATGCGGTTTTCTTCGATGCACTCGCGCGCCGACTCGCCGTCGGTCACCGCATAGCGCGCGCCGCTGTGCAATAAACCGTGGTTGCGGCCGGTGGCGCCGGTAGCGATGTCGTGGCGCTCCAGCAAAATGCATCGCAGGCCGCGCCGCGCACAGTCGCGGGCAATGCCTGCGCCGGTGGCGCCGCCGCCGATGATGATCACATCCGTTTCGCCGCCGTCAAAATAGCTGCTCATGTCGCTCCCTCAGGATCGGTAGTTATGAGCCTATTGAGCCACGGTTATTGGGGTCTTTGTTTGATAAGGAACAATAACGAACATAAAACGAAATAAAAATGACCACAAAAAACCATCAATGTGATCATAATCACGATTTTTGGACGTTTTTCTATTTCATAACGTTAACGAATCGCTCAAAATCCGCCGTGGTTTCATGAAAGTGTAACAATTGCGCCATTCGTCACAGCGACACCAGGCGTATTTGATGACAATGGCGCTCGTTATGGAACACAAAAACACCACATTCGATATCCGCTCAATCATCAAATGAACGTAAAAGGTCATATTGATGTGATAACAGATAAAGCCATCGGAGGCGCTCATGTTGAGTATTTTTAAGCCGGCCGCACACATCGCCCGTGTGCCGAGCGATAAGGTAGATCCGCTCTACCGTAAGCTGCGCTGGCAAATTTTCCTGGGGATCTTCTTCGGTTACGCCGCCTACTATCTGGTGCGTAAGAACTTCACCCTGGCCATGCCTTACCTGATCGAACAAGGCTTCAGCCGCGGCGACCTCGGCTTCGCGCTGTCGGGCATCTCTATCGCCTACGGCTTCTCCAAATTCATCATGGGTTCGGTTTCCGACCGTTCCAACCCGCGAGTGTTCCTGCCTGCCGGTCTGATCCTGGCGGCGGCGGTGATGTTGTTCATGGGCTTCGTGCCGTGGGCCACCTCCAGCATCGCCATCATGTTCGTCCTGCTGTTCCTGTGCGGCTGGTTCCAGGGCATGGGTTGGCCGCCGTGCGGCCGCACCATGGTGCACTGGTGGTCGCAGAAAGAACGCGGCGGCATCGTTTCCATCTGGAACTGCGCCCACAACGTGGGTGGCGGCCTGCCGCCGCTGCTGTTCCTGCTGGGCATGGCCTGGTTCAACGACTGGCACGCGGCGCTGTACATGCCGGCCTTCGGCGCCATCCTGGTGGCCCTGATCGCCTTCGCCCTGATGCGCGATACCCCGCAATCCTGCGGCCTGCCGCCGATTGAAGAGTACAAAAACGACTACCCGGACGACTACAGCGAAAAAGACGAAGAAGAGCTGACCGCCAAGCAGATCTTCATGCAGTACATCCTGCCGAACAAGCTGCTGTGGTACATCGCGGTCGCCAACGTGTTCGTCTACCTGCTGCGTTACGGCATTCTGGACTGGTCGCCGACTTACCTGAAAGAAGTGAAGCACTTCGCGCTGGACAAGTCTTCCTGGGCTTACTTCCTGTACGAATACGCCGGTATCCCGGGCACCCTGCTGTGCGGCTGGATGTCGGACAAAGTGTTCAAAGGCAACCGCGGCGCCACCGGCGTGTTCTTCATGACGCTGGTGACCATCGCCACCGTGGTGTTCTGGATGAACCCGGCCGGTAACCCGACCGTAGACATGATCTGTATGCTGGTCATCGGCTTCCTGATCTACGGCCCGGTGATGCTGATCGG